>JANPHO010000374.1:0-17457 GCA_031424515.1 Saprospiraceae bacterium | reverse complement strand
AAAATTACATATAAATCAGTGTAAAATCAGTCGGTTTCAGTGTAATCAGTGGTTAAGCGGAGCGTAAGCGACTACATGGCTAAGTAATTACAGGAATGATTAAATTGATTTTTACTTAGCGGATACTAATTCCACTATTTTATTATCGTCATTTTGAGATAAAGTAGCCACTAATTGCCCTTTTCTGAAAACTTGAGTACCTATCGGGAGATATTCAGCTTGCTTTTCCATGCTTTCCAGACGTAAGCCATATGAGAATTTAAGTCCTCGTTCATTGAGCCCAGTAACGTAATAGTCAGAGCCTTTTGATGTCGGATTGTAAAAAGTGATATTGATGCGTTTGGTTTTTGGAGAATTAATTCTGGCGTCCGTCATTTTATTAAATAACCCACCATTGCCTCTCACTGCTTGCTTTTGAACCGATTTGGAGTTGATAGATACTGCTCCATTACCCGAAGAGTTGATATTAGTGATATCAGTTATTAGATTATCCGCATCGATACTTCCGTTATCTTTTTTATTTATGTCCAATTGTTGAACTTTCCCTGAGAGCGCAAGGTTGCCGTTTTCATCCTTTTCAATCGAAAGAAAAGAGGTATTAATGCCTTTCATCAAGGCGTTGGCGTTGGCTTTATAAGTGATTTGGCGCGGTTGGGCGGTAGTGCGGATTTTAATAGTCGTTTTATCATCTTCAAGCCAAAGGCGGTTTTTAAAATTATTAGCGATTTCCAACTTGAGCAGGCTCTCAGTATTTTTGACTTTTAAAAGGTAAAAAATATTTTCATCGGTCACGATAGAAATGTCGGATTTGGGAGCACCGAACTCGACTTCGATTTTACCGTCCAACCAAAGAACCTCTAAATTTTCAAAAGCATTGATATCATATTGAAGGGTTTTTGTAATGCCATTGCCCGTGAGTGGGCGCATTTCACGTTGAGCGAACACGAGCGAAAGAGTAGTGAAAAAAAGAGCGAGAGAAACGATTAACTTTTTCATTGCGTCAAGATTTTTTTATTGAATAATATTTTTAAAAAACTTGATACAAAGGTGTGTCGGATACTGAGGGGTATCGCCCCAAATGATGATATGAGACGTTTCAAATTATAATTTGAATCAAAAGGATTGTTTTTATTGAAAAAATAGTTATTTTTCGCTTGTATAAAATTAATAACTCACTCTCAAATCTCTCTATTATGATGAATATTAACTGGCTTGTTGTCCTTGGCACAGGCATTATCCCGCTTATAATTGGTGGTCTTTGGTACAGCCCAATACTATTTGCTAATGCGTGGATGAAAGCTTCGGACATGACTGAAGAAAAAATGAAGGGTTCAAACATGGTGCTTATTTTCGGTATCACACTTCTATTTGGAGTTATGCTTTCAACAGCAATGATGAATTTAGTCGTTCATCAAATGCACTACTACTCTATTTTAGCCAATAATAAAGATATGGCAGACCCTAATTCCGCGATTAGTCAAGCGACCAAAGCATTTATGGATGTGAATGGCTCTAATTTCAGGACTTTTAAACATGGCGCATTGCATGGTGCATTGTCGGGGCTTTTTATTGCCTTGCCAATTATTGGCATCCTGAGTTTATTTGAGCGAAAAAGCAGGAATTATATCTTCATTCATACGGGTTATTGGATATTGACAATGGCTCTGATGGGTGGCATTATTTGTGCTTTTGCTTAAAATCAAAATTTCAAAAATAAAAAAGAGGTATCTGCATGGTCTCGGATGCCTCTTTTTTATCTCTCTTTAAATAGCTCCGATGGCATCTGATTTGTCGCTTTTTTAACAGCTCTATTGAAAGTGGATTTTGAATTAAAACCACACTCAAAGGCAATGGCCAACAAAGTGAGGTGCTGATACTGAGGGGTAGCAATTTTATCTTTAAAATCCTTCACACGATACTCATTCACGAAATCATTGAAGTTTTTGGAGAACCCTGTGTTGATAACTTGTGACAGGATAGATGTATTCGTTTTCAAACTATCGGCCAAATCTGAGAGGGTCAAATCAGGATTCAAATAGGGCTTTTTAGTATCAAAAATGCTTAAAAGTTTCATTTTCCAAGCGTTTAAATCACTTTCAGACAAGGTATTCTTATTTTTAAGCTCTTCCAATGTGTTATCAGATACCCCCTCAGTATTAGCGGCATTAACAGCCTCAAAAGAGTTATCCACAAAGTTTTCCACAAATCTGACAGAGCGTACACGTGTTTGTGAATAACCTGAAATACTCAGATAATACATCAAAATAGTATCCATCAAATAACCGCACCACATCAAGGCATAATAATTTTCGCCATGATCGGGTGATAATTTCACATAAATACTATTGGCAATGGCTACAAGTGTGAGCGCTACTTTCACAATCAAATAATTGCGCACCCATTTAAAACTGACCCGCTCCGCATCCGAAAATTCATTGACAGTCCATTCTCGATATTCTTTGTACAAGCGAAAGCAAAGGAAGAAATAGTACAGCTCAGTTCCCCAATCCATCAACCAACCATAAATAACAAATGCTGTAGTTTGCCCCCATTTATCCAAAATACTTTTATCGTACAAAGCCCAAATACCCACTATCAAATGCTCAATAAAATATAAACCATACGCCCAAAAATGCCACAAATCTCGCCGCGTTGAAAAACGCCAAGTATCGTTTGTCAAACTTTTCAAAAACAGGTAAGTAGCCGGTGGAATAACCAACCAAAAACCATCCCACGGCAAATAGGTCAATTTTTCCCATAAATACGTGATGCCTATCCAACCCAGCATATACGGAATGCCGTTGATTGCCAACATAAAAAGCACAAAAGCCAACCAATTATCAGAATATCGTTCCTCTCGCCTACCCCTCAGTATCAATAGGATTGCAAAGATTAAACCCTGTAAAAGAGTCAAAAATGGAATAAAAGCATAAATTGAAAAAGATAGGTTTCCCATAAAGTAGAAAATAAAAGTTAAAGTTGGAAATCAATGACAACGAAATTACGAAACAGATGCATAAACCATATTGTTTTATGTAGGCGTAAAGAAATAAACGCTGCTATCGTCGGGCTAAAAATCATGCAAAATGCGGAGCAAAGTGGAGTATTTTGTATGATTTTTAGAGCCGACTTAAAAAAGATAGCAGCGTTTATTTTAGCCAGACTACTTACAGTCATTAAAAAGGCTGCACTGGAGAATTATCAGCACAGCCGTGTGTTTGTTTGTTGGGCTATATCTAAAAAATTTAACCTATAATGCTGCTATCTCTCGCAAAACTTTTAGCATACATTAATGCACCGCCTGACAAACCTAAATCTTTTAAAAAATTAGGTATAGCCGTTTCGTATAAGCCAATACCCGGCGCGTGAATCAATATAACATACATTAAAAGCATCAATGCACAGAGCATTGCCGCCAATTTGTCCCATTTGCCAATCACCACACTGATAGCAAAAGCCAATTCAGCGAGCCCTGTGATATACACCCAGATAGCCCCTCCAGCTAAAGGAACCATACCTGACATTTGTTCGGCATTCATAAAATGAATTACACCAAAAACTGCAAAGGGAAGAATAAAAAGCCATTTCCCAAGATTGTTAATACTGTTGATCATAGCTTAAAAATTTGGTTGTGAAAAAATTATTTTCTCCGCTTGGTTGTAAGTAGCTGACAGAAAATTGCGATAATTTTAGCCCAACTACTTTTGTTTTGACTTGCATTAAAGTTACAAAATATCAAAATAGAAAACAAATTTTTATTCTATTTTATAACATTTTAATAGTACTAAAAACTTTATTTATTGACCAATTTAAAATTATCTTTTAAAAATTAATTATTAATCAGAATTTAAAATAATAAGATAAAAGTTAAAAACAATTGTATCGATTTCCTTTTTGATTTTTACTTTAAAAAAAAGGAAGCATTTTATTTATTATAACAATTTAATAACAAAGCAATCACTTCCCAATATTCCAACTCTTTTTCACCGATTATTTTGTCAAAATCCAATTAAGTTACCACCTTTGTGATATGACAAAAGGTAAACTATTTCTCATTCCTACTCCACTTGGGGACGATGCGTTGCATACCATTCCGCCTTATGTGGTGGAAATAATTCATTCTCTGGATACATTTATAGTTGAACGAGCGAAGACAGCGCGCCATTTTATCAAAGCCACGCAACCGCCTTACCCCCTCAGTAGTGTCACTGTTTTTGAAATAGAGAATAATTCACAATCTATTGACTATCAAGAAGTTAAGCCCATTTTAGATTCAGGTAAAAGCATCGGAATTTTATCCGAAGCGGGTTGCCCTGGCGTGGCTGACCCGGGTGCTGTGGTAGTAGCATGGGCACATAATCAAGGCTACGAGGTGGTGCCATTGGTAGGCCCTTCATCTATTTTACTGGCATTGATGGCATCGGGTATGAATGGACAATCATTCACGTTTCATGGCTATATTTCAGCAAAAAGGGAGGAATTGGGTAAGGATTTAAAGCGTTTGGAGGAGCTCGCTCGCAAAAACAACCACCAAACTCAGATTTTTATTGAAACGCCCTATCGTAACAAGCAATTGATTGAAACGGCTTTAACGGCTCTCTCGCCTTCCACCAAATTTTGTATTGCCGCTGATATTAGCCTGCCCCCTCAGTATATCGTCACTAAAACCATAGCGGAATGGAAAAAAACAAATATCCCAGATTTACATAAAAAAGCAGCAATTTTTCTAATTGGTTGATTGTTAGTCAGTTACGGCACATAATTTGTTTATATGCCAATAACTAAGATATTTTAATGATATTTTAGAAAAAAACTATCACTTTTACTCAACCGAAAAGCGACTGTTCTCGATAGAGACAGCCGCTTTTTTTTATTTTGTGATATATTTGTGATGCTAAAGCTGCACTTTTGTATAATTGAAATAAAACGGTAAAACCATATATAGTATATCATGGAAAAAATACTCATAGTCGAGGACGATAATAATATCGCTGAATTAGTAGCCATCAATCTCAGAGATGCTGGTTGTGAAGTCACCGTTGAAAATGATGGCTTAGCAGGTCACGACCGAGCTATGCGCGAAACTTTTAATCTCCTCATTTTAGACATTAATTTACCTAAAATGACGGGTTTGGATATCTGTAAAAATGTCCGTAAACACCGCCGTTATGTGCCTATCATGATGATGACAGCAAAAGGAGATGAAAATGACATCGTACTGGGTTTGGAGGTTGGCGCAGATGATTATATCACTAAACCATTCAGTGTCAAGGAATTAGTTGCAAGGGTAAAAGCCGTTTTGCGCCGCACTCAAGCCGCTAACAGCGATTTACAAAAGAGTGGAAAGGTCTTGAATTTTCCTGATTTGACCATTGATACCGAAAATCGCACGGTGATACTGAGGGGTGAGCGCGTGGATTTGACCCCCAAAGAATATGATTTACTCTACACCTTAGCTAAAAAACCTGGGCGCAGTTACTCCCGCCAACAACTTTTAGATACGGTTTGGGGCTACGAATTTGAAGGATTGGAACACACCGTCAATTCGCACATCAATCGCCTCCGCATCAAAGTCGAAAAAGATATTCAAAACCCGACTTTTATCCTCACGACATGGGGCGTCGGCTATCGTTTTAATGATGACATTTGATTTTAATTAAAAAAGGCGTAATTGCTTAGCTGCGCGGTCGCTTACGCTCCATTTAGCCACTGATTTTACAGATATTGACTGATTTACACTGATTTTTTAAAAAATACGTATAAATCAGTGTAAAATCAGTCGCTTTCAGTGTAATCAGTGGCTAAACGGAGCGTAAGCGACTATCTGACTAAGTAATTAAAAAAAAGCATTTAAAAAAACCTACTTTTTAATAATTTGCAGCCAATATGAAAAATATTGACTACGAAAAGCTACAAGATTGGATAAAACAGGGGAAAAAATTCCAATTGATAGATGTTCGAGAAGAAGACGAACACGCTCATTTCAATATTGGTGGTACGCTGATACCCCTCAGTATTTTTATTAAAACACCGAATTTAGACACTACTTCGCCCCTTGTCATTTATTGCAAACGGGGCATCCGTTCTCAATTAGCCATCCAAAGGCTCACTTCGCGCTTTCCCGAAGCTGATTTTTATAATCTAAAAAATGGTATTTTTCATTTGTTAAAAGTTTTATAAAATACTGATTTTCAGTAATTTAACAAAACATTAATCCGTTTTTTCAATATAAAATTTTATTAAAAAGGTGGATTAATAGAAAAAAAATATATTTTTAGGCAAAATTAAAAGATGTTGGACGTGCTTCATGCGCAGCAGTGTGTTCATCTTTTACGAGAGAATCATAATTATCATCTAACCAACCAAATTTCTGAAATGGCAGATTCAACAGCAACGAACGCTCCGAAATCCAACAAAATGCCCGCTGCAATTCCCTACATTGTGGGCAATGAAGCAGCAGAACGATTTAATTATTATGGTCTGAGAGCCATCTTGACCACTTTCATGATTGCTCAATTTTATAACCCCACGGGCAGCACCGACCCTGCCGTAGTCCAAAAAGCAGAAGCCACTGCCAATGCTGCCACGCATGATTTTGTGGCAATGAGTTACCTCCTTCCTTTATTTGGGGGCATGGTTGCTGACTGGTTTTGGGGGAAATACAAGACAATTTTGTATTTATCGATAGTATATGCGATTGGAAACTTGACTTTGGCGGCATCCGTCAACAGTGAGCCTATTTTTACAACCGCTTTGATGCTCATTGCTTTAGGCGCGGGTGGTATCAAACCGTGCGTATCAGCGAACGTAGGCGACCAATTTGATGACTCTAATTCGCATCTTTTACCGAAAGCGTTTGATGCTTTTTATGCTTCTATCAATGCTGGCTCTGTCATTTCCATTCTCTTAATTCCTTATTTAAAAGCCCATTACCCACCTTCAGTGGCTTTTGGCGTGCCGGCTATTGCAATGATAGTAGCAACTCTATTTTTCTATGCCGGTCGCAATAAGTACGTCAGAATCCAACCTAAAGGGGATAGCAATAAGTTAGTGATATTAGTGAGTTCATTTGTTTCATTGCTTATAAGTTATATCTATTTCGATAAATATTTGCACATGGGCACAGGGCCTATTTTAGGAGGATTTGCCATTTTATCAATAATATGTGCTTTTATATTTAAAAAACAGTGGTTTGCGAAGCCCGGAAACTTTGTGGGTATCAATTTATTCGCCCTTACAAATGGCGGATTCGATGCCGCTGCAAAGGAGTATGGTACTGAAGTGATTGAAGGTATTCGGTCAGTATGGAGGGTTTTATCTGTTTTTGCATTCGTTCCCGTGTTTTGGGCATTATGGGATCAGAGCCAATCGGAATGGGTCATCCAAGCCAGTAAATGTAACCTTGATTTCATCGGCATAAAATGGCAAGCGGAGCAAATTTCGTTCGTCAACGCTGCATTTATTTTAATGTTTATTCCTATTTTCTCATTTGGTGTTTACCCTGCTTTGGAAAAAGTAGGCATTAAAGTAACTCCTTTGCGTAAAATAGGCGCAGGATTTGTCCTCACTGCCCTATCGTTTGTTATTATCGCAATCATCCAAACATGGATAGATGGTGGTGCTACGCCAAGCATCGGCTGGCAGATATTAGCTTTTGTGGTTTTGACTGCTGGTGAAGTACTCATATCTATCACATGTTTAGAGTATGCCTACACGCAATCACCGCCGTCCATGAAATCCACCATCATGGCGTGTTACTTAGTTTCGGTTACTTTAGGCAACGTTTTAGTGTCCGTTATTCAAAATAATATCAAATCGGGTGGTTTCTTCGCGCAATTCGAGGGTGCTAAATTCTTTTGGCTTTTCACGGGTATTTGTGCAGCTACGGCAGTGCTATTCATGATAATATCGCCACGCATCAAAGAGAAAAGCTACATCGGTGTCAATAAAATTAGTTAATTTTTACCGTTTATACTGAGGGGGTAGTCTATATCGCCTAAAAATACAAGAGGGAACGTTTTAAGAAAAAAACTTAAAATATTCCCTCTTTTTATTTCTAATTATCAGATAAAAACTAATTTTGAGCTTGTAAAACTTTGAATCGTCCATTTTAAAAAATAAAATCAAATATGAAATTTCCGAGTGAATTAAAATACACCAAAGAGCATGAGTGGATTCGTGTTGAAGGTGACGTGGCTTATGTAGGCATCACTGATTTTGCGCAAGGCGAATTAGGCGATATCGTTTATGTAGAAGTAGAAACCGTAGGCGATGTGGTGAAAGCTGGCGATATATTTGGTACTATTGAAGCGGTGAAAACAACTTCTGATTTGTACATGCCCATTGATGCGGAGGTTTTGGAAGTCAATTCTAAAATCACATCGAACGGTGATGACGATCCAGCACTTGTCAATTCTGACCCTTATGGCGATGGTTGGATAGTGAAAGTAAAAATTAAAGATATTGGAAGCTTGGCAGATTTAATGGGTGCCGCTGAATACGAAGAATTAGTAGCATAAATAATTGATTTAAAACATTTTATACATGTTGAAAATAAAGAATTTCGCCCCTGCCATTGGTTGGGGCATTTTCATTTTTATCCTTTGCACCATTCCCGGAAAGGATTTCCCTCAAATACCTGATATTTTAGGATTGCTTTCAATGGATAAAATGGTACACATGCTCTTTTATGCTATTCTGACTTGGCTGATACTGAGGGGGTGGCGTTTAAGTAAAACAACGCCGATTACTTTTCAAAAAGTAGTCATTACGGGCTTTATTGTAGCTTGTTGTGCCGCTGCAATGGGCTGGTTTTTGGAATGGTATCAAGAAACTTTTTGCGAAGACCGTCTTTTTGAACTTTTAGATGGTGTAGCAAACACAATTGGCGCAGTTATTTCATGGATAAGTTATTCACTTTTAAGTTATTACAAATTGAAAAAATACTAAAGTAAAAATTAAAAAATGCCAAAGTACAAAATGTTACTTTGGCATTTTTTAATTGTCTCTATATCATATTTCAGCAACTTTTATTCAAAAAAGGCGTTATTTTTGAAGTCTGTTTAGTTAGCTTTAATTGTTTATTTCAATATACATCATGCAAATACTGACAACTGACCACTTTCATACTGACAACTAAAAATATAAATACCGATAAATGAAAAAATTCATTTTTGCACTATTTTTCGCTTTACCTTTTTATGTGGTGGCACAGCAGCAAGACCCTCGCTTGGCGGATTATTATTTCCAAAATGGGGAACTTGAAAAGGCAGCGACTATTTATGAAAAGCTTTATCAACAAAATACGGGTGATTATTACTTCGAGCGGTATATTTCATGCCTCATGGATTTGGGCAGATTTGAAGAATGCGAAAAAGTACTCCAGAAGCAACTTAAAAAAGAGCCACAAAAAGTAACACTTTATGTGCAATTTGGTAAGCTCTACGATAAGCAAGGCAACGAGCCTAAAGCATCCGAGCAATTCAAAAAAGCAATTGATAAGCTGCCATCTGACCGTTTTATAATTGATAATTTGGCGATGAGTTTCAATAGCATGACCCGTTATGATCTTGCTTTGCAGGCTTATGAGAAAGGTGGTCAGTTGATGAAAAATAAAAATATGTTCGCATTCAATCTCGCCGACCTTTATCGCCGTAAGGATGAAGTGGGTAAAATGATTGAATCGTACCTCAATGCACTGCAAGATAATCCCGCTTACCTCCCCTCAGTAGAAGCCATGCTTTTGAGGTATGCAACTGCTGATAGCGAACGCCAAGAGTTACAGACGCAACTTTACGCGCGCATACAAGATGACCCGAAAGCGACCATTTATCCAGAATTATTATCATGGCTGTTTTTACAGAAAAAAGACTATAAAAATGCTTTCCGTCAGCTGAAATCGGTGGACAGGTTGAATGACGAGGATGGAAATCGCGTTTTTAACCTAGCACTAATCGCTGAAAATGATAAAGATTACGATGCTGCCATTGAAGGTTATAATTACGTTATTACTGAAAAAGGCAAAGGAAATCCATTTTTCATAGAAGCTAAACGCAATATGTTGGCTTGTAAAAGAAAGAAATTGACTGAGGGGTATGCCTTTTCAATGGATGAATTGCGGTTAGTTGAGAAAGAATATGAATCTTTTTTGGATGAAATGGGGCGCAACAATCGCACTGCCAATATCATCGTGGAATTAGCCGACCTTGAAGCATTTTATTTAAAAGACCTTGAAAAAGCAACTAAATTATTAGATGATTTGATTGGTATGCCGATGATTGATAATAAAGTGCTTTCTCAAGCCAAGCTCAGTTTAGGTGATTTTAACCTGATAAAAGGCGAGCGTTGGGAAGCAACTTTATTGTATTCGCAAGTGGATAAGGCGTACAAAGATGATGCTTTAGGGCACGAAGCCCGCTTTAAAAATGCCAAATTATCTTATTATTTCGGGGATTTTGATTGGGCAAAAGCTCAATTCAACGTTTTGAAATCTTCAACGTCCAAACTTATTGCAAATGATGCGATCGATATGGATGTTTTTATCATGGAAGTCACTGGTGTGGATACTTCAACTGAAGCCTTAGCCGTGTACGCTCAAGCAGAATTGATGATTTTTCAAAACCGCTTTGATGATGCTTTCGCAAAATTGGATTCAGTGCGTAGGCTTTATCCCGGAACAGAATTAGAGGATGATGTCTATTATCTGAAAGCGCAGATTTATAAAAAAATGCGTCAATACGATAAGGCTATCGAGGCTTATGAAAAAATATTAGCCAATTATAGCGATGGTATCAGAGCCGATAATGCGTTGTTTGAAATGGCAGCTTTATACGACGGTCCTCTGAAAAATAAAGATAAAGCCAAAGAGCTTTACGAAAAGTTATTCACTGATTTTTCAAGTAGTACACTCGCAGTAGAAGCTCGAAAAAGGTTCAGAATACTGAGGGGGGATAAACTTATTGGTGAAGAACCACAACAGTAATTCTCTTTCAATAAAAATTAAAAGCTCAGTAGGATGTCAGAATCTAACTGAGCTTTTTTATGCTTTCGAGCGAACTGGCAAATGTTAAAATTTTGATTCATTTATTAAAACGATGATATTCAAGGCTTTACGGAATAGTTTTTGTTTTAATAAAAATGAGTTCAGTAAATCATACAACTCTATTTTTTCAATAGGCAATTTTTAACCCATTGCCCGTTGCCATCTCAAAGCCGAACAGCGTAAACTCTTGGATAAGCAGAATTGTCACCACAATTCGAGCTAAGTATTTTGATTTTTGAATACTTTATTCTAACAAATCTGTCTATTCTCCCGTTCAATATCTACAAAAACTATTAAAACGTTCTTTTTTTGAATTTCAAATGTTAATGTTTAAAATGGAAGAACCCCTTTTCAAGCATTTATTCAAAATTACATTAAATTTGCATACGAAATTATACAAACCACCCGATATGAGACTAGGACTAACGAACATACTGACATTTATTTTAATTCTTACCGTTTCTAAAAGCCTCAACGCACAGCAACGCTATGTTGTTGAAAAATTGCACGATAAGATTAATACTCAAGAATTTGATGAAATATCACCTGTCATCAGCATTGATGGGCAGACTCTGTTTTTTACTCGAGCTGGTAGTTACGATTTTAATAAAACTCTGTGGATAGATGGCGTGGATGTGTCGGAAAAAATGAGTTATCAAGATTTGGCTTTTAACTTAAAAGGTATCTATTCTGAAATAGCTGGTTACCCCATCAAAGACGCTTTTCGCTCGGATTTTAATCAAGATATTTGGTACGCTGAAACCGTGGAAAAGCATTTGGATCACATGGTACATCCGCCTTCACCTTTAAATAATGCCTTACCAAATAGCATTTGTTCCATCACTAACGAATCTGATGCTTATGTTGTAGTCAATCAGTTTTCAAGGGAAGGTGGCATGAACAAGGGATTTTCGATTGTAAAACAAAATCCAGATGGCACGTGGACGGATCCGCAGCCCATGCAAATAGATGATTATGATGTTATCAGTTCGGCGATTAGCTTAACAATGAGCAGCGATGGAAAAGTTCTAATCATGTCGCTTCCAAGAAAAGATAGTTATGGTAATAATGACTTGTATCTTTCAATGAAGATTGGTGATAATCACTGGTCAGCGCCTAAAAATATGGGTGCCAAAATCAATTCAGCTTTTAAAGAAGTAACGCCTAACCTGACCGCAGATAGCAAAGACTTATTTTTTGCTTCTGACCGCCCAGGTACTGAGGGGGGGCTTGATTTATACTATATGACACGCTTGGATGATACTTGGGAAAATTGGAGTGAACCGCGTCGGTTTGTGTCACCCATAAATTCATCCGCGGATGAAAGCCAACCATATTATAATTATGCCACTGGATATTTGTATTTTTCTTCTAAAAAAGATGGTACAAGTGATATTTACAGGGCTAAAATTGCCCCTGATGTGCCTCAAGAGGTGTTGGTACGAGGAAAAATTATCAACGCTCAAACGGGACAACCCGTGGATGGTAAAGTATTATTTGGCAGCCTTGACTCTACTTATTATGAGCGATACATGGAGACCATCGAGGGCTATTTTTTAATAAAAGTAAAACAAGGTAAGCCTATTAAAATGACGGCTCACAAGCCGGGTTATATCAACCATGAGGTAGTAGTCAATTTTAATAAAGGCGTGTATTATAGTAAGGCTCAAGAGATAACTTTACTTGTGGACTCGGTTGCCGAAAATGTCAATATTTCACTCAACCCTGTTTATTTTAAACGCTCTACGCCAATTATTCAAAAGGATTCGTACGTGGAACTGGAATATTTAGCAGATGTACTTAAGCGCTTTCCAGAAATTCATATTCTCATAGAAGGGCATACCGATAATAGTGGAACGCCCGAATCGCGTCAAAAGCTTTCGGAAGATAGAGCGCTTGAAGTGAAAAAGTTTTTAATTCGTAGTCGCATCAACCCCAAAAGAGTGGAAACCATTGGTTATGGTGGTTCAAAGCCCTTAAGTGATAATAAAGCCGAAAACTCACGTGAATTGAACAGGCGGGTTGAGGTCAAGATTACGAAAATCAAGTATGGTTTATAAATTATTATTAAATTTTGCATAGGGGATTATTAGGGGTTTATGAAACTTTCGTAGTTTCGTAAACCTTTTTTTATTTTATGTAAAAAAAGGGTTGAATACACCACATCCGTTTATTTTAAAATGCTGATTTACAGTGTTTTATGAAGCTATTGGGTAATAAATATGAATAAATTCATGAGAAGAACGGCGCAAATAGTATCTGTAATATTTCATCCACTGATTATATTGACGTATATGCTCGTGCTCTTGCTTATGGTCAATCCTTATTTATTTGGTGTCAACAGCGTGAGCGATAAAGAAAGTATTAAATTTATATTGACCGTTTTTTTCTCTACATTCTTAATTCCCTCTTTCGCTATTTTCTTGATGTGGCGACTCAAACTCATCAATAATTTGGAAATGCGCGATAAACAAGACCGCATTATTCCTTTTATTGCCACGGGTGTATTTTATTTATGGGTTTTGCGTTCTGTGTTTGCCGACCCGAATATCCCAACTGCTTTTTTAATTGCCGTCTTGGGCACAACTTTAGGGTTGTTTGCTTGTTTTATCATCAATCTTTTTTTCAAAGTAAGCCTTCATGCTGTGGGTGTAGGTGGATTGATTGGGATGATTTTGATAATCATGTGGCTGTATAGTTACGGCACTTTTACCATCAATTTACCTATCTTGGGTACTTCTGAAATAAGTATAAACCTCCTCTTGATGCTCAGCATATTCGTCGGAGGATTGGTGGGAACATCCCGTTTGCTGCTCAATGCACACACTCCAAAAGAGCTATACATAGGGTTTGCAATAGGCATTTTAACGCAATTTATTTCTTTAAAAATATTACTGTAATGCGGAACTCCAGTTCTGTAATTAAATTACGCTTTATAAAATATTAGTGCTGAACTTCAGTTGCACATTCTAAAATGATTTCAGACTTTTTCAATAATCTATTTAACGATAAAAAACCTGCTCCGAAGCCCACTCCAAAGCCTAAAAAGAAGAAAAATACTGTCACGCCAAGTCGTGATGAAGCCAAAGGCATCAAGGAGGGTAAAAAAGTAGTTACTACTCCAACCACAACTTCGTGGCAAATACAGGGGCACGACATACCTGTGGAAATACATCGTGAGTATAGAAAAAATGTCAGGGTAAGTTTTGGAAAAGATAGATTGATATTGCGTTCTTCTCGCCTCATCAGCCCTCACGAAGAAGCAAAGGCCATAGCTCAATTAAAAGATGCCATAACGCTCCAAATTGAGAAAAAACCTGAGTTATTGAGTCGTTTTTCACAGAAAACTTATCAAAATGGCGATGTTTTAACAGTCAATCATAAAACATATTTTGTGCATATTGACTTAGAAGAGCGGCAATCACACTCAGGTAAATTGGGTAAAAATGGTATCATACAATTACGTCTTTCACAATCAGATACTGAGGGGGGGCGTCAAAAAGCCATTCCTACCCTATTGAGCCGCATTATTTCACAGGACAATCATCAGCAGTTTTCACGGCGGGTTTTAGAGCTCAATCATCAGTTTTTTAAAAAACCCATTAAAAGTATTAATTTTAAATACAACCACTCCAACTGGGGCAGCTGCTCATCATCGGGCAATCTGAATTTTAGTAGTCGCTTGCTTTTTGCTCCCGAAGAAGTGCAGGATTACGTCATTATCCACGAGTTAGCCCACCTCATTGAACTCAACCACTCCGATAGATTTTGGAAATTGGTCAGCGATGCCATGCCCGATTACGCTCACAAAGAAAAATGGCTCAAAGTAAATGGGCATATTTGTCGGTTTTGAAATTAAAAATATACTACCTCGCCACCACAAATTTCTTCGTAACGGATAATTCGTCAGTAAAAATTGTGAGAAAAAAAATGCCTGAACCTAACCAATTCGTCGCAATATCAACCTTTTGCGCCAATAAATCAGCTTTAGTTATTTTACGTTGAAACATATTTTGACCTAAAGAATTGTGTATTGAAATCTTTCCATTCGAAGTTTCGGGCAATTGGAATACCACAAAAAGCATTTCATCTACTGGATTAGGTGCAATTTTCAAAACACCGTAATTAATGTTACCAACTGGTAAACCCAAGCTGCGCCTTAACTCTTGATAAGAATTATCAATGTTTAGCCGCCCACCAGTTACTGTTCTTCCTTTTAAATTAGAAACAGTGTCAACACCCCTCAGTATTGCACCTATCACAAGGTTCATGGCAGCAACAGGGTCAGTTTTGGACAAATCACATAAATTCATAGCAGGTAAACTCCACAGCAAAGCCGCAGCGCCAGCCACAAGAGGTGAGGCAAAAGAAGTACCATTGTCCGTTTTTGTTTGGTTATTATCTGCCAATAGCAAAACCCCACGCCCCGGTGCTGCGAGATGCACGAATTTTTCGTTGTACGCGGAATTATCGGTTATATCATTTACATCCGAAGCAGTAACCGCAACTATACTTTCCCTTGCACAAAGCGTTGGCATATCTCCTATTTTTTGAACATCATCGTTTGTATTAACTACTGCGAGGAAATTTAAGATGCCATATTTACCCAACGAATCATAGACCGTGCATAATAAGGGTTGATCAGTCGGGCTTGAATTTATAAAACCACCTGAAAAATTAGTTACAGGCACAAATGCACCTTGCCGTCCATTTGAATTTTTGTACAATTTATGCTTTGTTAAAACATAATCGTAGGCTCTGATTACAGCCGCTTCATCCGTTACACCACTGATAAGCATAAGTTTTACCTGCCAATTGATGCCAGAGATGAGTTTACTATTATTACCCGATGCCCCAATAACTCCTGCAACGCTTATACCATGTTGCAAATCTCTTGGCTCTATGAATGAGCTTGAATGATTGTCCTTTCCTCCACTAAAGGCAACACCACGATAATCATCCACATAGCCATTACCGTCGTCGTCAATATCATTATTAGGAATTTCATCATTATTCAGCCAAATATTGGCTTGCAAATCTTCAGCATTTCGGTCTTTGAATCCTTTTTCTAAAATAGCGACTACTATCGTATCACCACAAGCCGTTAAGCCGCCCGTCGTTTTATCCCATACTGAGGAGGCACCAATTTTGGATAAAGCCCATTGTTCTGAAAACTGAGGGTCATTGGGGCTTCGCCGTTCTTCCACAAAATGATTGAATTGGAGTGCTGATACTGAGGGGGTCGTTTGAAGCAAAGTCCAAATCATTTTTTCATCATAAATATTGCTGTCAAAATGAAAAGAATAGATGCGTAAATTCGGAGAAACAAGCGTAAAATACTCGTGCCCAGAACCATCAAATTGCGATAAAATTAATTTTTTAAAATCTGTAAAAAATTGATTTTCAGTAAGTTGAAAGATTATCTGACCTTTTACATGATTGCTTTTTTGAGCAATTAATTCTGCTTTTTGAGCTTTAAGTAAAAATGAAAATAATACAAAAACGAGGGCAAAGTTCAATGTTTTTGACATGATTATACGTTATTTTAACTCAAAGATTTCTTAAATACTTTACCAAATTTATGCTAAATTTTAATAAGCTCAAAAGAAAAAGCACCTTTTGACTATTCCATTAACATTGAAACGCTCATTTTAGCTTTAAAATTTGGTTCTCTGAAAATTTTAGTGGTGTGAAAGTGTCGGAGTGACTTGAAGTCACTCCGACACTATTAAAAATCTCTGTTTATACAAAAAAGAGTATTGAAATGAGGTATTTATAAATCCGTCCACTAAAATTTTCATAGAACCATAATTATTTACTCACGACTACATATTTATGATTATTTTTATTGGCTATTTTTTTATAGCCCTTTCCAAGCGGTCATTAATCGTTTTACCAAGTCCTCTATTGGGAAGTCTTTCGGCAACAATAATATCTAAGTTACTTTTATCTAAACGGTGCATGGCTGCGTACAAATTTCTCGCCGCCTCATTTGTATTTCCGGTTTTGGATAAAACTTCTTGATGGACAATACCCCCCTCAGTAATTTCATCTTTGAATAGCAGCAGCCCAATTTTCTTATCCGAAAATGCATGAATTAACTCATTCACATTGTCAGTAAGAAAAGTGTCTGTGTTAGGTGCATAATGCCGTGAAAGCATGCCAGGGGCATCGGGCTTACTATCATTATTGACTATAATCCTTACTTTTCCAACGATTTTTTCAATTTCTTCTAATGCAACTGAACCATGCCTATACAATATGGGTTGATTGCCCTCAAAACCAATAATCGTTGATTCTACCCCTTTTTCACAGGCACCACCATCCAAAATAACACCCAATTCATCATTAAAATAGTTCAACACATGGGTTGCACACGTAGGGCTAATCGAACCAAAAGGATTAGCACTGGGGGC
>JANPHO010000373.1:0-2063 GCA_031424515.1 Saprospiraceae bacterium | reverse complement strand
GGTTTAGTATCTTAAACCCATTTTACAATCCGATAAAAGAAAAAGCTAAAAGTGAACGTCTCACTTTTAGCTTTTCATTTTTAATTTAGCGCGGGATTCATGTTCTGCAATATATATAATATCAACTGAACAGGAATTTCGCACTACTTTTAAAATATCGTCAAAAAATCTTTGGTCAATTCTTTATAATCGTTGGTGTAATCGTTTCTGGTATCCGAGTTATGAACGACTATTTCGCTATTAACCATTGTTTTATTATTACATTCAAATTGGAGTAAAAGTCTCTCAATCGGTTTGTTGAGAAGCGTGTGTACTTCCATTCTTTTAGTGCAATAAAAACCGTAAGAAAGTGCTACTTCCATAAAGCGCAAGCCCTCGATAAGAGGTAAAATAACGCAAAAACGACCATTTTTATTTAAAAGTTGGCGTGTGGCGTTGAGCAAATCGCTGTGTGGCAATTTGACGGTATGCCGCACATTGGCTTTATCTTGATTACTTGAAAACGTGCCGCCAGTAAAAAAAGGTGGATTGCTCACGATTAAATCGTACGTGGCATCGTGGTTTTTAGCAAAATCTTGAATGGATTCATGGTAAACATGCAAACGCTCCGAGAAAGGGCTTGATTCCATGTTTTCTTTTGATTGTAGATAAGCTGCATCGTCAATTTCTACGGCATGAACTTGAACATCATTCTCGGCGTTGGCAGTTCTTTGAGCCATCATTATAGCTATTACCCCTGTTCCGCTGCCAATATCCAATATTGTTTTCGCTTCCGAAACATCAGCCCAAGCCCCTAAAAGTACACCATCTAAACCGACCTTCATGGCGCAACGGTCTTGTTCTATTTTAAATTGTTTGAAGTTGAAAGGTTTGCTCACTATTTTTTTTTCTTGAAGCATACATTTTAATATTGATTTTAATCAAAAAAATAGAAAATTTGCTGAATTGGAAACAAATATATCTTATTTTTCAGATTAGTTATAAAACGCACAAAAGCGGATTTAGTTTATAAAACTTGAAAGGCGCTTTACTTTTTAAAATTAGAATATAAAAATAAGAATTTTATTGATTTTACTACAAATATAATTTCTTGTTGAGAATTACAGCGTATTATTTTTTTCTTGAAAGCATCTTTTTAAACTAAAACGACGTGTTAGTAGGTAATTGGATGATTTATTAAACTTTTTTTCGAATAGTTTTTTTTCTGTTTCAAAAATAAAGTAAAATACTCACTATTTACTCACATTAGTACCTTAAATTTGCGGCGATAATTACCAGATTATGACTTTGATAAGTGAAATTTTATTTCTTTTAAAAAAAGAAGCGACCATGGAACTGAGGCAGAAATACGCGCTCAGTGGCATTCTTTTGTATGTAACCTCCACGGTTTTCGTCATTTATTTATCGTTTACGGGTATCAAAATTGAACCTAATGTCTGGAATACACTGTTTTGGATTGTTTCTCTCTTTGCTTCCATTAATGCAGTGATGAAAAGTTTTGTTCAAGAAAATTCGGCTCGGCAGCTATTTTATTATCAACTTATCAACCCCATAGCTGTTATTCTTTCTAAGATTTTCTATAATATCTGCTTGCTATTTATACTGAATGTTTTAACTTTAGTCATGCTGCGGATCATGGTGGGCAATCCCATTCATGATACACCTCAGTATTTTTTAGCTATTTTGCTTGGGAGTATTGGTTTTAGTATTACGTTTACATTTGTTTCAGCCATAGCTGCAAAAGCAAATAATTCGGCAACCATGATGGCGATATTGAGTTTCCCTGTCATTTTACCCATTTTAATAACCCTTATTAGGTTATCAAAAAGTGCTATTCGGATGGTGGATACCTCATGGGGACAAGATGTTTTGATGCTGGGGTCAATAGATATGATTTTGATTGCAATGAGTTTTTTATTGTTTCCTTTTTTATGGAAGGATTAAATGACAGATTATAATATAAAAACGCCTTCATACTGAGGGGGTAAATAAATAGAAATATGAGAAAAAATTGGTGGAAAATCCTTTGCGTCATATTGATGACATGGGTTTTTATAGCGGGT
>JANPHO010000372.1:0-5589 GCA_031424515.1 Saprospiraceae bacterium | reverse complement strand
TGCTTCACAAAATTATAAGTGTTCTCCACAGAAGATGCATCCACTCGCCCACCCAAAGGAGGATTCAGTTTTTTAACCTTAATACTCACCTGATTTATGGTTTTGAATTGCCATTTCAATGCCATTACAATGCTTTCTATTAAGGTCTCAAGCAGTTTGTGGGGCGTAGCCATTTCAATTCGGCTTATTTCATACACGGTTTCATAATTAATCGTGTTATCCACTTTCTCCACGCCATGTTCCTCCACGACTGATGCTTTTGAAATATCCGCTACGATTTCGATATTCAAAATAAAATCATTTCCTAATATGCGTTCTTCTTCATATAAGCCGTGAAAAGCTCTAAAACGCATACCTTCTAACGCAATAACTGCCATTTTTTCTCTTTTTATGTACTGTCAAAATAAGGTCAATTTAAATCCAAAGGTAAAGTAATGTCGTATAGTAAAAAGTAATGTAAAAAAAAATTGAAAAAATTAAAGTTTTTTTTTATTTCTCAAGATGAAACCTTTTACCAAATTTAGTTTGTCAGGACAAACGAACATAACGAATTTACTTGACCTCGTCGTCAATTCAATAAAATAGGTCTTTTTATTTATATTAAAATCAAGTAAAAGTTTAAATCTTTTTCTGTTACTTTCTGTTGCTACATAGTCTAACATCTACTATCTACAGAATATTTTCGAATAAAATAAAATAATTGATGTATCAAGCCAAATTAAATTTAAAAGAAGAAATTGAGTTGCATAACAATTTCAATAAAACCAACTCTGTCCGTATAATCAGGCAAATTACGAGGCATATTAACACTGAAATTAATTACTACTTAATTCAAAAAGGCCATTCCAAACTGAGCGCAAGGCATTTAAGCGTATTTGAAAATTTAGATTTTGACGGCACTAATATCGTGACATTGGCTCACAGAGCAGGTATGACAAAACAAGCGATGAGTAAACTTGTAAAAGAAGTGATCCAAGAAGGGTACGCAAGAGCCATCATTGACGAGCGGGACTCTCGAGCCCTAATTGTCTATTTCACAGATAAAGGAGTCTATTTCTTGAAAGATATGCGTGAAACAATTCAAGAAGTGAGAGCGGAATTTAAAGAAAAAGGATTCGATAGCTCAAGCAATCATGATTCTTTCATCAATAATCTTCAGAATATGCTCAGATTATTTGAAACTACAAGCGTAAATTAAATTGTGAAGTAGGTTAAGAGCCTCGATCGTGTAAACAAACAAATTAAGCACTCCGAAATTAGATTTTTTAAAGATTATCGCGAAAACAATATTAAAAAACGCTGAATTGGGCTTTATGCCTAAGTCAGCGTTTTTAGTATTTAAAAGGATTTTCAATACCAACCTTGGCGTGTTTTTAGGTGCGTGATGTGCGCCACATGATGCCTACCATGCCATGAATACAAGCCCGTATGGTATTCCAAAGTATAATCTCTTTCATTACCTGGATGGTAAAAAGTGCGGGCGAATTGCTTCACATTCAACCCCCTCAGTAAAGTAACCCACCGAGTGTGTACACTATCAATAATTTTAAGAGAAACGTCAATGTCTAATTTTGAATCGGGTAACTCTGCCCACAATTGCTCTTCGTAGGGTTTGATGACAGGATTCTCCTCCGTCAAAGCCAATTTTACTCGAATATAACCATTCATGTGGCTATCCGCCACGTGGTGCACTACCTGACGAACCGTCCAACCATCGGGGCGATAAGGCGTATCGAGTTGCTCATCGTCCATTCCCGCCACTGCCAATCGGATTTGAGAAGGCAAAAGTTCTATATCCCGCATCCATAATTGGAGGTATTTATCATTAATAAATTCGGGCGCCGTGAATTGTCCAATGGGGTACTTGAGTTGTTCGAGTTCTTCACTATTCATTTTCCAGTTTTTAAAAGTTTAAAACGAATTGCGAATTTATATTTAATTGAAATAAAAAGCTATTGAGAAACGAAAAAAATGAAAATAAAGGATTTTCAATTAAATCCGTAATCACACTCCCCCCCTCAGTATAGAGCATAAAAAACGCCATTTTCAATCAGAAAATGACGTTTTTTATGCCTTTTTAACCTTTTAAAACAAAAGGCAATTATTCTTTAGCAGTAATATCCAATCCATTATCAATTTTATCGGCTACCTTTTCCGCTACTTTTTCAGGAAATTCAGCGGCGATTTTAGCCGCTTTCTCTGCTTCCTTGCGGGCTTTATGGCGTTCATCATCAAAATCGTAAGCCTTGATAATATCTTTTACAAGACGGTGGCGCACAACATCTTCGGTGGTGAGCCATACTTTTTCAATGCCATCAATATCATTTAAAATATCAATAGATTGGCGCAAACCTGATTTTATATTCCACGGTAAGTCAATTTGGCTCAAATCGCCCGTTACCACGCATTTAGAATTGGGTCCCAAACGGGTTAGGAACATCTTCATTTGCGGCGGTGTGGTATTTTGAGCTTCATCGAGTATGATAAAAGCATCGTGCAAGGTACGCCCACGCATGAATGCCAACGGTGCAATCTCGATAACCCGATTGGTCATGAACTGAGTCAATTTGTCCGCCGGAAACATATCATCGAGAGCATCATACAAGGGACGCAAATACGGATCAACTTTTTCTTTCAAATCACCGGGAAGGAAACCCAAATTTTCACCTGCTTCAACAGCAGGGCGCGTCAAAATGATTTTTTTAACCGTCCTATTTTTTAAAGCTCTGACAGCCATTGCCACCGCCACGTAGGTTTTACCGGTACCTGCGGGGCCTAGAGCAAATACAATATCATTGGCTTCAATAGCGTCAACCAGTTTTTTCTGATTGCGGGTTTTTGCTCGAATGGGAGCACCCTCTTTGCCGTGTACAATCGTCACGTTGCTCACTGCATTGGGCAGCAGCGTTTCATAAGGATTTTCACCAGCAAGCATATCCTCGACATTGTGCGGAGTGAGTTGCTTGTGCTCACGGAGTATGCGCACCATCATCTCTATTTTGTCCTTCACACGCTGAGTGTCACTGGAGCCGTTACCTTTGATTTTTAATTGTGATCCCCTTGATGTTACCGTTACATCAGGGTAAGCTTTACGGATGAGATTGAGTTTAGCGTTGTTTTCACCATAAAGTTCTACCAAATCAACGCCTTCGATGTTCAAAATAATTTCGCTCAAAAAGAATTAATTTTAGAAAGTTTTAATATTCAGATAAATTCATTTTTATAAATGGTTGATATTTAACGTTTTAAAAATGAAAAATCCATTTAATACTGAGGGCTGCTATTTAATATTAAAAAACTGGTACAAAATTAATGTGTTTACACCAATTCAGTTTTATTTTTGCTTAAAATAACGTTATGTTTCCCAAAAAATCAAGCGTCACACTTTATTTTTATTTTAATTTAATTGCCTAAATGTACATCATTACCTTGACTACCGACTTTGGATTACAGGACTACTACGTACCCGTCCTGAAAGGAACGATGCTTACACGGCATGGAGGATTGAACTTTATTGACATATCACATAACATCAAAAATCACGATATTGTTCAAGCTGCTTTTACTATTCGCAACTCTTGGCACCACTTTCCAGATGGCTCTATTCACATCGTCAGCGTCAATAATTTTGGCGGTGAAAGAAATCGCTTTTTAGTTCTTCAGCACAACAATCATTATTTCATAGGACCCGATAATGGTATCTTTTCTCTCATTTTTGATACCCCCCCTCAGTATGTTTACGAAATCCCGTTTCAAGGGTTGAATTTTCAATATGTCAAAGAATGTATTTCGGATGCGTTAGAAGTTATCGTTTCAGAAAAGCCACTTGCTGAGATGTGGTCGCCTGTAAATGATATGGTGCAGAGGATAACGCTACAACCCGTTATTGCCCCCGCTCAGATTCGAGGCTCGGTCATTCACATAGATAATTACGATAATGTGGTGGTAAATGTTACCCGCCAATTATTTGAAAAAGTGGGTCGTGGGCGTCCTTTTGAGCTCTATTTCAAGCGGCATGACCCCATTGTTTATTTATCGAAACACTATAACGACGTTTCCATCGGCGATACTCTTTGCCTTTTCAACTCCGATTACCTCGAAATCTCCATCAACATGGGAAAAGCAGCTGAAATGCTGGGTTTAAAGTTGGAAGATACGATTCAGATAGATTTTAAAGTTGAGTAAATAATACGCTATCTCTATTCCTTTTTTATGTAATCAATTACTCCATTATAATGCCTTTTAATCGGTTTAAAAAAGGCTACTCTAAAAATATAGAGTAGCCCAAGCTTCACATCAAAACGTTAAATCAAATATGAAAACGCTTAATCTTTAGATTCATATTATTTGGTTAAGGCTTATAGCCCTTTAATATATCATCAAAAGCTCTATGGCTTCTAAGACTTTGTAGGATTGAAAGGTAAAGCAGACTTATGGACAATAATCCGCAATTTTCCGTCTGTGCCTTTTTTAAAAACCCATGTTTTATCTACCATTACCTCTTTACCATCCTTTGCGGTTACCCACACATTACCCATTGTAATGGCGATATCTCCGTAAATCTGAATACCATTATTACCCTCTCCAGAATTATCGTACCGAGCCTTTACCCACGGCGTTAGTGCAAAACCTTTATCTTCCGGAAATTTAGGATTGCCACCAACGAAATATGACAATGCCCCCTCTTTTGTATTTCTAAATGTATTGGCACCAAAAGCTAATGTGGGTTTGAAAAACACTTTGCCGTTATCATAATCATATGCTTCGGTCAGTACTTTTTCCGCTAACGCCTTTGCATCACCACCATCACTGTGGGTTTTACCAATCGCGACCAATGCTTCGCACCAAGCTTGTTGTGCTGCGTTCACTTCGTCTTCTGTTATAGTGGGTTTTATAGTTTCAATAGAAGTTTTACTTTTTTCAACTTTGGCTTCGGGAGCGGTCTGTGTGCACGCTCCTAAGAATGTGACGACGGCTATAATTGCGATGATTCCTATTATATTTTTAGTCATTTTGATTAAATTTTAACTGCTGATAAATGCTATGAGCAGGCCTATGAAAATAAAAGGTTTTCAATTTTTGTATTTTTTGAATGACTGCGTTGTAAAAAAAGGCTACCCAAAAATCAGAGTAGCCCCCCTAAAAACGCTAAAACAAAACGTACAACACCCTTACTATTCTTTCAATAAACTTACTTGGCTTGGATTAGAAGCGCTCTTTTTTGTCGAGCCTTGAGTATCGGTACTTTCGGCTGGATTCATCATCATCTGCATATTACCATTGGTAATAATCACTTTTGAATTAGCTGATTCTGATAATTTGAGCCATGCTTCGATATTCTTAAACTGCAATATCTTATCTGTCAGACCCTGTGAAATAATTTTATTGGCATCTCTGACCCCTTCTGCTTCAATAATCCTGCGTTCAGCTTCCTTTTTCGCCCCTTGAAGAACGAACTCCATGCGCTGCGCCTGTTGCTCGGATTCTAATTTCTCCTCAATTGCTTTAGATAAAGTACGTGGTAATTGGATACTTTTCAGCAGAACGTTTTCTACATAGATACCCTTGCCATCCATCGTTTTCATCATC
>JANPHO010000371.1:0-15408 GCA_031424515.1 Saprospiraceae bacterium | reverse complement strand
CGAATGAATCGATAAGCCGCTTTTTAAATATCCTTGAAATAATTACTGTAAAAACTTAATTAGATAGCATTACAGGCATTACCAGCATCAAAATATCTTCTCCATCTACTTCTTCGGTAGGTTTTAAAATACCTGCACGGGTAGGCGTAGAGAGCTCCATTCTTATTTCATCTCCTTCCATGACATTCAACATTTCAACAAGGAATTTTGCGTTGAACCCAATAGTGAGTGGTTCGCCATTAAAAGAGCACGTCAATTGCTCTGTTGCCTCATTTGAAAAGTCAAGATCTTGCGCTGATACCGTAAGGCTTTTGTCATTGATGTTGAGGATAACTTGATTCGTTGTTTTATTAGCGTATATGGCTATACGTTTCAATGAATTTTGGAAATCACTGCGATTCACAATGAATCTATTAGGGTTGTCGATTGGGATTACTGCATTATAATCAGGATAACGCGCATCAATCAAGCGACAAACCATATTCACATTCGCAAAGCTGAAAAAAGCATTCGATTTGTTGTATGAAATCTTTACCTCATCGTTCTGTGGTAAAGCATTTTTCAATAGATTTAAAGCCTTTTTAGGGACAATGAAGTTCGTGGCAGTGTCACTTTTAATATCAGTGAAAGCATAACGAACCAATTTATGCGCATCCGTGGCAACAAATGTGAGTTTGTTTTCATCGATTTGAAAATAAACGCCTGTCATTGCGGGGCGAAGTTCATCGTTGCTGGTTGCAAAAATAGTTTTACTGATACCTTGTGAAAGCATTGCTGAAGGGATAGAGATAGTCGCTTCATCATCAGCAGATGGAATTGAAGGGAAATCAGCTCCATTTTCACCAGCCAATTTATATTTTCCATAAGCAGAAGTAATTTCTATACCGAAACTATCTTCATTCACGCTAAATGTAATGGGTTGCTGAGGAAGAG
This sequence comes from Saprospiraceae bacterium, assembly GCA_031424515.1. Classification (GTDB taxonomy): domain Bacteria; phylum Bacteroidota; class Bacteroidia; order Chitinophagales; family Saprospiraceae; genus JAAFJT01. The sequence goes on along the minus strand of JANPHO010000371.1, from coordinate 14,475 downwards.
CTTTGAGGGTATCCAACAAAATTTTAGCGGGTATTGCTACTGTCCCATCTGAGTCAGACATAACATCCATTTCAGTATTGATGGACGTTTCTAAATCTGTAGCAGCTATACTTAGGACATTGTTTTTTATAATAAAAAGAAAATCTTCTAAGATTGGTAAAACGGGATTAGAGCCTATTGCTCCTCCTACTATTTGAAGTTGCTTTAAAAGGTCTGAAGAAGAAACGCTAAATTTCATAAGCTATATAAATTTAATATTTTTTATGTGCAAACGAGATGAATAATGGGTAAAATTAGCAACAAATTTAGTAAAAACTTACCAAATTGTTTTAATAAATCTTCTAACATGTTGTGGATAACCTGAAAGTGTTCAAAACGCTTTTTTTATGGATTTATACTGAGGGGGTAAAACAGAATATCCGATGCCGTAAATGAGCATCGGATATTGAAAACTATGAACTATAATATTTTAATCTTCTTTAAAATTCCAGATATTTAAGAATCCTGTATGGAAGTTACCGCTTCTAAAGTCTTCATTTTTCATTAATTTTTGATGAAAAGGTACTGTTGTTTTCACTCCTTCAATGATAAATTCGTCGAGTGCACGCTCCATTTTAGTGATACATTCTTCTCTTGTCTGCGCTCGAACGATAAGCTTAGCTATCATCGAATCGTAATAAGGCGGAATTGTATAACCTGCATACACGTGGGTATCTACGCGCACGCCATGCCCTTTTGGTGAATGGAACGAAATTATTTTACCTGGGCTTGGTCTGAAATCGTTGAAAGGGTCTTCAGCGTTGATTCGGCATTCCATTGCGCACATTTTAGGGAAATAATTTTTTCCTGAAATGGGTGCTCCCGCAGCTATTTTGATTTGCTCTTTTATTAAATCAAAATCAATAACTTCTTCTGTTACGGGGTGCTCAACTTGAATACGGGTATTCATTTCCATAAAATAGAAATTGCGGTATTTATCAACTAAGAACTCTACTGTACCGACACCTTCGTAATTGATACATTGTGCCGCTTTTATGGCTGCATCGCCCATCCGCTGGCGCAAATCATCGGTCATGAAAGGAGAAGGAGATTCTTCAACGAGCTTTTGATGGCGGCGTTGAATAGAGCAATCTCTTTCAGATAAATGACAGACCGTTCCGTATTGATCTCCGGCTACTTGAAATTCGATGTGGCGTGGCTCTTCTACGTATTTTTCGGCATAAATACCATCGTTGCTGAATGAAGCTTTGGCTTCCATTCGAGCAGTATTCCAAGCATTTTCAAACTCTTCTTCTTTCCAAACGATACGCATCCCTTTACCTCCACCACCAGCAGTTGCTTTTAATATGATAGGATAACCTATTTCTAAGGCTATTTTTTTACCAACTGTTATATCTGCAATCAGGCCATCACTGCCAGGTACTACTGGTACTCCTGCCTGTATCATGGTCTCTTTTGCCGTGATTTTATCACCCATTTTGCGGATTTGGGCAGGCGTGGGACCAATGAACTTAACACCATACTCAGCACATATTTCAGCAAAATCAGCATTTTCTGATAAAAAACCATATCCTGGGTGTATGGCGTCAGCGTTTGTAATTTCTACAGCTGCCATCAAGCGGGGGACATTCAGATAAGATTCTTTTGAAGAAGCTGGACCAATGCAAACAGCTTCATCCGCGAAACGAACATGGAGGGAGTCACGGTCGGCTGTAGAATATACAGCTACTGTTTTTATCCCCATTTCTTTGCATGTACGAATGATGCGCAATGCAATTTCACCTCTATTGGCTATTAAAACTTTTTTAAACATGTTTTCTTAATCCTTGATATAAAATGGTTAGCTCATGAAACAATTTATCAATAGTTTCTTTAATAGATAACATATCTCACAATAACTTATTAATCAGTATTGCTATTATCTATTCTAAGTGATTGTCTGTTTATCCTTTAGGATCAACTAAGAATAATACTTGGTCGTACTCAACTGGTGTAGCATCTTCCGCTACAACTTTTACAATCTTACCTTTTACTTCCGATTCTATTTCATTGAAAAGTTTCATCGCTTCTACTATACAAACCACAGTTCCTTTGTCAACTAAGTCACCCACTTTTGCATATAGCGGTTTATCCGGACCCGCCGAGCGATAAAATGTTCCGACAATGGGTGATTTGATTGCAATTAGTCCAGCCTCGTCATTGACTTCCACCGCAACGGATGCTTTTGGAGCAGAGGCTTCTTCTAACTTAGGTGAAGGAGCAGCGACTGGTAATGCAGCAGGAGCAGGCGCTGAACTATATGTTGGTGCTGGAGGTGAAGAGTGGAAAACTTGTTGTTTGCCAGTGCTGTATTTAGAAGTGCGGATAACAACTTTTTGGTCTCCATCTTCAAACTTAAATTCAGCAAGGTCACTCTTATTAATGAGCTGGATTAATGCCTTAATTTCCTCGAATGTCATCTTTGGCTATTTTTTATCTTTAGATTTAGTTTTACATTATTCCATAAAAGTATGTTATAATGTATTTCTAATATTGTTTTATCTCTCATAATTGATATTTTATGATCGTATACAAGCTTGAAGTATTTCGATAAAATATCTTTTATGAATTAAAGTTAATTGATTTAGTTGTAATTTTATTGACTAAAAACCATAAAGGCAATTTTCAGTTGGCAATAATAGGAAAAATAAATTAATCCCAATAAAATTTGCCTTATGAAAACTGCCTTTATTAAAATAACAGTATTATTTCACTCTGTCCATATATTCGCGTGTCTCAGAGTTAATGCGAATTTTATCTCCAATATTCACAAAGAGAGGCACTTTTACATTTGCATTGGTCTCTAAAGTAGCGGCTTTAAGAGAGTTAGTGGCAGTATCGCCTTTTATGCCAGGTTCTGTATAAGTTACTTCAAGCGTAATAGCTGGTGGTAACTCTGCCATGAGCGGTTTATCATCGCGGGCATCGAATATAATATCTACCATCATACCCTCAAGCATCAAATCAGCATTTTCAATCATACCCTCTGGGATAGCCAATTGGTCATACGTTTCGGTATTCATGAAATTAAGCCCCATATCATCGGTATAAAGATACTGCGAAGGGCGACGCTCTACCCGCACAAGTGTGATATTATGTCCACTTGGAAAGTTATTTTCTAAAACATTGCCTCTTGTAACACTTTTCATTTTTACATAGACAAAAGCTGCACCTTTGCCCGGTTTGACGTGTTGGAAGTCAACGACTTTGAAAATATCGTTGTTGTATTCGAAGCAAATTCCTTTTTTGATGTCAGACGTTGAAGCCATTATTTCCTTATTATTATAATTTAAAAAATCTCAAAAAACATCCTCACTACTGAGGGGGTAATGAAAAAAGGGCAATCGTTGATTACTGCCCTTTTTCAAAAGCCGCGCAAAGATAAGGCTTTTTATTAAAAAAATATGTATTTACCTAAATTTATACCCCAAACTCTAATCCATCGTATGCCCATTTTACCAAAATAGCTCCCCAGGTGAAGCCCCCACCGAAAGCTGTCAATATTAGGTTATCACCCTTTTTGAGTTGAGGTTCATAATCCCAAAGGCACAAGGGCAATGTACCGGCGGTAGTATTGCCATATTTTTGAATATTCACCATGACTTTTTCAGTAGGAACACCTATGCCGTCACCTACAGCTTGAATAATACGCTTATTCGCTTGATGTGGTACGAGCCAATCAATATCGTCAATAGTCATGTGATTGCGTTGTAGGACCTCCGTTATTGTGGATGTCATACCCTTTACAGCTGCCTTAAAAACGGGTTGACCATTTTGATAAACGTAATGCAAGCGATTATCGATGGTTTCGTGCGTAGGGCGCATCAGTGAGCCACCCGCTTTCATGTGTAAAAACTGGCGACCCGAACCATCACCCTTCAGCACACCATCCATTACACCTAAACCATCTGATGTGGGTTCTAATAAAACAGCGCCACCACCATCACCGAATATAACACAAGTAGTACGGTCTGTGTAATCAATTATGCTCGACATCATATCCACACCCACTACTACCACTTTTTTATAAGCACCAGATTCTATGAATTTTGCGCCCGTCATCAAGGCATACAAAAATCCAGAGCACGCCGCGTTTAAATCAAAAGCAAATGCATTGTGAATCCCTGATTTATCGCAAATTGTATTAGCCGTGTCAGGGAAAGCCATATCGGGCGTCACAGTTGCACAGATAAGCAACTCAATTTCTTCGGGCTTGGTATCGGTTTTTTGTAATAAACCTTTTACCGCTTCTACTGCCATATCAGAGGTAGCCCAACCTGGTGTTTTTAATATATGACGTTGTTTGATACCCGTGCGGCTTGTAATCCACTCATCGTTGGTATCTACAATGGTTGCCAATTCATCATTAGTTAAAATATAATCAGGCACATATCCATGAACGCCTGTAATTGCTGCGAGTTTTTTTGACATACTTTCTTCTTGTGTATCGTACTTGATAAAATTTAGTAGTACGGATTTGGTTCAATCATTTTAAAAAAGCAAAGACAAAGTTAAAACGCTTTTATAAGATTCTTATCTTTTATAATCTTAAGTTTTACGATGCCCAAATATGCACAATACTGAGGGGTGCTCAAAGTAATAATGTGTGTAGTTTAGAGTTAAATGTTAAATATTTTAAATTTTTATTTTAATCTAATCTCTAAATCATTGATTTTCAGACTGTTGGAGTAAATGTAATATGCTTTAAAATCAAATGTGGTATCTTTTTTGAAACGCTCTACTAAATGCGCGTTACTTTTTAGTGAAATAAAAAATCAGCAACATACTACTAACCGATTAAAATATGAGAAAGCTACAATTAATTTTTCTTCTAAACTTTTTTACCTTCACTTATTCTTTCGCTGATGTGGTATTTATTGAAGGCGACCTTAAAGTCGCTAAGCAAAGAGCTGCTCGTGAAGGCAAGTTAATTTTCTTGGATTTTTGGGCAAGCTATTGTACGCCCTGCCGCATGATGGAGGAATATACCTTTACTGACCCCTCAGTATCAGACTACGTGAGAGAGCATTATATCCCCGTAAAAGTAGATATTCAGAGTTTTGATGGTTATGATTTAAAAAATCAGTATAATATCTCTCTTTTACCGACGATTATCGTCTTGAATTCAAAAGGCGTGCAAGTGGGTAGGCACGAGGAGACATTTTCGGCTTCACGTCTTGTTTCAGTTTTACAAACCTATAATCAGCCTAAAAATAGGTTGAAATTGACCTCCAATACTGATGGGGGGTATAATAAAACAACGGGATACAGTAATGTTTCAGCTTCAGCGCGCATTACAAATCCGAAAGTAGAAATCAATAAAGTAGTCACTAAGGAAACCCGCTCGGCTGTGAATACGCCTTTGAACGATGCTCATCCAATGTCTGCTCCATCCAATACATTTACGGTGCAGATAGGGGCATATTCATCTGAAAGTGAATTGAAAGCTGCGGTGGGCAAAGTGAAAGAAAGATTTTCAGGTGAGCAGCGCATGTTTGTTTCCAAAAGAAAAGAAAATAATAAATTGATGTATCGAGTTTTGGTTGGGCATTTTCCCACTCGACAGCAAGCCGCTTCATTTTTACAATCCAGCAAAGTAAAAGGCTTTGTGAGAACTTTGGATTCATTTCAGTAGGTGAAATACTGAGGGGGTTATTTTTTTAATAAATTCTCAATATTCTTAAAAATCCCTTGTGAATGTGTATTCGCAAGGCATTTCTATAACCTTAATTCGTAGGTAAAACTGCTATAAGTTCCAAAAACACCTAAACCATTTTTTAATTGATTAGAAATAATAGTAGGCTCAAAAAATGGGTCGCCTGTGCCAGGTTCTGGGGTTCTGAGTGACTGAAATAGGTCATAAGTTGGTTTTGAAAGGTTAAAAAGCGTAATTTTTATTTTATCCATTAAAATAGAACGTCGATTCACGAATTCCTCTATGTTCACGTTTTCGAATACGAAGGTATGCTCTAAGCCTTGGAATTCTCGGTCATTCGTCAATATCCCGTTAAAAGGAATATATAGAGGATTGCCTGCAATTTCATCATCGAAAAGAGTGTCTTTTTTGAAGCGTTGCACGTTAAAAGAATAACCATTAAAACCAACGGGGTCATCTATTTGGATATAAATATTAACGAGTGTTTTCCGTTGATTCATATATCGGACATAGGCTTTTTTAATCGGAATAGTGGTAGGTAATGTAATTTTTTCTGAAATTAAACTGTCTTTACGAACTTGTCCCAAACCAGTTGGGAGGGGAACGGTTGCCCTAAACGAATAATTTTTATTGGGTAACGGTTTGAAATTGGGAGAACTAATAAAAACATTTTTATCTAAAAATATCAAGTTTTCAATAAAAGACTCCTCCGACCAAAGGCTTACAGTTGCCCCTTTTACGGCACTTGAATCTTTTGAAAAGATTGCTACGTTTTTACCCACAAAAACCCGTGCGCCGTTCATGGAATCCAGAAACCCGATTGCAACGGGTGTTTGCTCAAATGGCAGCTCAAAATCTGTATCTGTTTCGATGCAGTTTGTAAAAAGGGATGTTATTACTATCAAAAAAGCTATTAAAAAAAAAATATTTTTCATCGTAAAATTTCAAAAATTTAAGGCATAATTGAAAGAAGGTAAAATGGGCAAAAGCACAATACTTTTTAATTCGTCGGGTATTACCTCTTTTGTTATAAAGTTTGTATAACCTTTTTTTACATAAATAAAAATGGGATTTAAACGGGAATAAGCATTGTAAACATTGATACTGAGTGAGCGAATATGCCCATTTTTTAGTTTTTTTTCATGCGTAGCGTTTAAATCAAGCCGATGATAATCAGGCATTTTACTATTATTAACTTTGGTGTAGAGCAATTGTTTGTTTTCAAAAAAAGGCACGTCAACAAGTTGCCCATTGGGTGTAGTCAAGCGAAAACCTGTGTTATATGTCCACAATGCGCCAATTTTCCATTTTCCAGATATTTGATAAGAGCCATAAGTGTTGAAGATATGGCGGCGGTCATATTTGAAAGGAAAAACTTTACTTTCATTAAAACCATCAAATTGACGATTATTCCAAGAAAGGGTATAGCTCATCATACCATTAAATCTGCCTTCCGTTTTGTTAAGTAAAAACTCAAAACCGTAGGCTTCTCCTCTGCCATTTTTCAAGATATTTTGCTGCCAATTTTGGTATATATTTTCACCGAAATCCGCATAAAAGATAAATTGACTGAGGTTTTGTAAGCGTTTGTAGTAGCCTTCAAGGGATATATCTATATTCCAGTTTTTTAACTGCTTGGCAATGCCTAACGACACTTGATTGGCAGTTTGGGGTTTTAGATTTTTTAAAGATGGTACCCATATCAGCTTATCCAAACCTATCTCGTTGCTCAAAAGGGCGTGGCTGTATTGAACGGTTCGGGCTGCCGTGGCATTTATCGTAAACCAGTTTGGGATGGTGTAACGCATTGCCAAACGAGGTTCAATGTACTTATAAAACGTTTTATCTGAATAGAAAGAAGACGCTCGCACACCCGCATTTATGGATAAATTTTTAGTGAAATTGATTTCGTCTTCTACGAAAACAGCACTTTCATACCCCCTCAGTATAGGATTGGTTAAAGCCCCATTTAATTGAAAAAGGGTTGAATCGGATGTGTAGCTACGGCTTGAGTAATCACTCAAATGCGCTTGATAATTATGAACAGTACCTTCAAAACCAAAACGCAGAAAATGGTGTACATTAGGCGAATAATCGAATTTTATAAAACCTGCAATGTCTTTCAAATAATTAGAGCGATTATCTTGATTTTCATCTAAAATGGGTTTATTACCGAAAGAATTGTATTGTGAAATCAAGTAGTTTTTGTTTTTGCTGGCATTATAGCTGTAATTAATGCCCGTATTCATTGAAAAGTTGGAAGATATAATTTTGTAATACCGAGCACTGATAAGCCGATTAGAAATGAGGTTTTTGAAGTCAGAAAACTCTCTTCTTCCATTGTCTTTTTGCATCAACCTAAACCTATCTAAGCCTTCGTAGTAGCTGACGTAAAGTTTGTTTTTATCATTAAATTCATGTGTCAACTTGGCATTAATATCAAAAAAAGTGTAGCCTTGAAAGGTTTCTTTTTTGTTTTTTCGAACCGCTCTGGGGCTATTGCCAGCTAAACCTTGAATAATATCCAAGTATGTGGTTCGGATAGCAAAAAGGTAAGATGTTTTTCCTGTTTCACCAATTGGTCCCTCCAAGGTTAGTTTAGAATTGATTAGACCAACATCTACGTTGCCTTGAAATTTTTGCTTATTACCTTCTCTAAAAGTTACGTCCATGACCGACGAGAGCCGCCCACCAAACCGAGCAGGGAAACCCCCTTTATAAAAATCTACTTTTTTTAAAGCGTCGGGGTTAAAAACGGATATAAAATTCAATAAATGCCCTGTATTGTAAACAGTTGCACCATCTAAAATGAATTGATTTTGGTCTTGTCCACCCCCGCGCACCAAAAGGCTGGAAGTGCCTTCCCCTCCGTTGGATACGCCCGGGAGAATAGCCAAGGCTTTTATAATATCCCGTTCACCTCCTACTGAGGGGATACCTTTAAGCCGCTCTAAAGGCACGTTGACCTTGCCAGCCTGAATGGTTTCTATGTTATTATCCTTATTGCCTACAACTGTCAAAGTAGCCAGCGATACTGAGGGGGGTAAAAAAATATTGATAATTGTATCTTGATTGATGGGTGGAATCAATAAGTTTTGGTTTTGATACCCCACATAAGACACCTGCAACGAAACGCCTTTGTTTTTTAAAAGCAAGCGGTAATAACCAAATTCGTTGGCAGAAGTACCCGTTTGGGATAAACTATCAAAAACGGTCGCGCCTATGAGCGGTTCGCTGCTTTGGGCATCGTATATATAACCGCTCAGCGTAGATTGAGCAGTAATATTACTTCTCGTTAAAGCCACCAATAGCATTAAAAGTAAGATTGTTTTCTTCATAAAAAACAGGTTGGGAGTGTTTTAATAGCTGAACCTAAACAACCTATCTGCCGACAGGCAGGTTATTTAAGCCCACCTGCTTACTTTTTATTCAAAATAAAAAAACTATAACCCAGATAAATATTTGAGGTTTTCCAATAATAATTTGGTATGGTAGTAGTGTTACTAACATTTTTAAAAATAGATGAATTTACTTTGTCTTTGCTAAAAAATGGTTCTTTATAGACAAACTGGCGATACCCTAAACGAATATTTTTGTAACTTACTGAGGGGTTCAAGATAAAACCCCAAAGGTTTTGTGGATTAAGTAATATTATATTAGATTTAGGGGAAGCCGCAACGACTCTTTCATAGAATAGACCTCCCGCAAGGTGGATATGTTTTAATAGGGTAATTTCGGGGGCAAGTGTGAGGTATAACGATTGGTTTTTAATACCATTTTTATGATCTTCACCAAAAGGGGGATAATATTTGAGGTGTGTTATACCTTGGGTATAACCGATATTTGAGTTAACGGAAACTAAATTTTTAAATAATTTATAGTTGAAAGCTAATCCAAAACGTAAATTATCTGTTTTTTCTTTGTCTTTAAAAACTGTTAGGTAAGAATTTGTGGTTGCAGGAAATAAGTCATCGCTTACATTTGTTCTTTTAGATGTAGTTGTCTTACCATAGCTAATTTCTGGGCTAATAGACAACTGTGCTGAAATATTCGTAACGCTCAGAAATAAAAAACACTGGATGATAGTTTTCATATTAAATATGGTTTGAAATTTAGATTCTAATTTTTTTAGTGTGGGTAAATTAAACCCTATTCGCAATAACTGTTCAAAGTAAGAGTTTTTTATGCCTCGCAATATGCTTTTAAATTATTGAGAAAAGGTGCATATGAAATTGATAATCAATATGTTAAACACTTTTTTTTAAAACTATAAAAACCCATAGTGCTAACAATTTTAAACCTTTTTTACACCAGTTTAACTTACCCATACTAAACAGAGTAGAACCAAATTTAATTATGATGGACTAGTATATATGTGAAGTTTTTTATACAATAATTGGTTTTTAAAGTTTAACCTATGTCCAAGCAGAAAATCTTATTTATAAACAAGAATAGTTAATTCCTACCCCTCCTCTATTCCAATAGGTTATATTGATATTTGAAAAATAGACATTTGGAATAGTAGATGTGTTACTGAAAATAGCAAGATTTATATCAAAAATAAATGAGGCCCCCGGAGAATCAGAGTCGCTCATACTAACAGTGGGAGATGGAAATGATCCATTAGGTGAAAATATTGTAAACTCATGAGTACTACCCCACTCAGTATCATAACTTGTCCAGCCTCCAAATCGTTTTTTAGATGCACTACAACCGCCACTACCCAAAGCACTAACATTATATGTAACTACCCATTGATTGGTTGTATAATTAAATACTTGCGAATCAATAATAGCATTTTGACCCATATTTAAATTAACATAAGCCTTCCTATCATTAGTAGAATTATATACCCATGGACCGTTGTATGCACCACCACAGTTGCCTCTTGTTAAAAGTTTTGTTTTAATGCTTTTTATGAAAAAAAGCCCTTGGTGGTCATCATTTTTAGGAATAGATGCTATTGCATTTTCAGATGAAAATGCAATTAATTTGGCTTTGTCTCCTTTGAGGCTTATCGCTTCACCTTGTTCATTATAAAAATATAAAACATCCCCTATTTTGTAGAATCCTTCTTGATTAAGGATACGGCTTAATGCTGCGCCACTAGTTTTTAGGGTAGGAATATCCTTTTCTACTGTAATCCAGTTGCCATATTTTATGTTCAGTTGAGCTATTTCAGCATTTTCCTTTTCACTCTCTTTAGTGTATTCATTCATGATATTATCTAAAGATTGTAAATTCATTTTTTCACAAAAATTTTGATAATCTTCTTCTGTACAATTGAGAATCGCCTCTAAGTATTGTTTATATGTTTTTAAATCTTTAAACTTCAATATACCATCTTCATTAGTGATACCCTGTATATTGGAAATAATGTCCTTATACTTTTCTTTTGGGTTGTCGTTATTAACTGTTTGTTGTACGTCTGGTGTTATATTTAAATCTTGTTTGCAAGACGTTAAAAAAGCAAACGATGCTAAAATTATTAGCAGATTAAAAGACAATTTTTTCATAATTTTGTCGTTTAAGAATATTACAAAATGTGGTTTAGTGTCTCATTTTCGGTAACGACGGATGAGAACTGGCTCGTCAAAGCCAAACCGCCGATTCCCATGCCTACCTCGTAGGTGTGGGAATTTTTTATTACAGCATTGCGTTATGTCATTTTAATAGGTTATTTAATTTTTTTAGCAAAAAAATTCCAGTTGCAAAGGAGTACATCTCTCAATTGCAGTAATTTTATTTACATTGAAATACATTCAAAATAAAATCAGTAGCAAATCACAAACAACGAGTGTCCCATCCATGCGGAATGCGGAATGCGGAATGCGGAATGCGGAATGCGGAATGCGGAATGCGGAATGCGGAATGCGGCTAAGTCTTTGTCTTATCTACCATATCGTAAAATGTTTTGGATAATATTATTGTTTTTTATTGTCGAAACAAAAATAATGCAAATATTCAAAAACTTTAACATATAGGAATAAATGTAAACTAAATAGCTGTTTACTGAGAGGTAAAATAAAAAATCCAGAAGGCACAATGTCCTTCTGGATTTTTTATTTTGAACTAAATATATTTTACCCTTCAACAAGCGTACCGATACTTTCGCCTTGAATAATTCTCGCCAGATTATCATGTCCATTTATATCGAATACGATAATTGGGACATTGTTCTCTTGGCAAATAGTAAAAGCGGTCATATCCATAACACTTAAACCTAAAGAAATAACTTTGGCGAATGTAATAGTATCAAATTTCTTAGCGTTGGGGTCTTTTTCAGGGTCGGCTGTATAGATACCATCCACCCGCGTGGCTTTCAAGATAACATCAGCATTGATTTCACTGGCACGTAAAGCAGCAGCTGAGTCGGTAGTAAAAAATGGGCTACCAGTACCGCCTGAGAAAATTACCACGCGTCTTTTCTCTAAATGACGGATGGCTCTGCGACGAATATAAGGCTCTGCAATGGCTTTCATTTCAATAGCGGAGATAAGGCGGGTGTAAAGACCTACACTTTCCATCGCACTTTGCAATGCCATACCGTTTATAACGGTTGCCATCATGCCCATATAGTCACCTTGCACACGCTCGATACCTGATTTTTCTGCTTGAATACCTCTATAAATATTGCCACCACCTATTACTATGGCTACCTCAACGCCCATATCTACTATTTCTTTCACTTGAAGGGCGTAGTGTTGGAGCATTTCGGCTGTGATACCAAATTTTTGGTCACCCATGAGGGATTCACCACTTAGTTTTAGTAAAATTCTTTTATATTTTAATTCAGACATGGACGAGTAGATTGAGTAATTGAGCTAATTTTTGATGCTTTTGTCAAGATTTTATACTTTATACTGAGGGGGTGTCGCAAAGGTAAAAAAAAAGCGAATTCCGTGAGGAACTCGCTTTTTATATTTAAGGAAAAATTATCCTAATTTTACATGCTTGAATGCAGTAGCTGTTAAGCCTTTGCTTACGCTATCAAGGTATGCAGCAACAGTTTTGCTACCATCTTTTACGTAATCTTGATTAAGGAGAACTAAGTCCTTGTAGAAACGATTCAATTTGCCTTGAGCGATTTTTTCAATCATTTCTTCAGGTTTGCCTTCACCACGCGCTTGCTCACGACCTATTTCAAGTTCGCGCTCAAGTGTGCTTGCATCTACTGAATCTTTATTAACCGCTACAGGCTTCATCGCCGCTACTTGCATAGCCACGTTTTTACCTGCCTCTACTTTGTCTGGTCCTTCTTGGTTCAATGCTACGATTACCGCAGCACGATTGCCCATGTGGATATAAGGAATCACTTGACCTTGACCTGCTTCAGTTTTGATGAAGCCGTAATCAATGATTTCTAACTTTTCACCGATAATACCGATTTGTTCTTTTATTTTATCTTCGATAGTGATGCCTTCTGCTGTTGGGAGAGCAAGAAGTTCAGCAGTCGTTTCAGGAAGATTTTTAAGAGCAATTTCAGCAAAAGATTGCGCCAACTCTACGAATTTTTCGTTTTTAGCAACGAAATCCGTTTCACAAGCTAAGCGAATCACTACGCCATTATTGCGGTTAGCAGAAGTAAGTGCTAAACAAACACCTTCTTTAGCTTCACGGTCTTCACGTTTTACAGACAGTTTTTGACCTAATTTGCGAAGGTAGTCAATTGCTCCTTCGATGTCTCCGTCAGAATTTTCAAGGGCTTTTTTGCAATCGCCCATGCCCGCGCCTGTCATGTCACGGAGTTTTTTAATATCTTCAATGCTTGCAGCCATTTTAATTCAATTAAAAATTAGAAATGATGAATTTAAAGTTCTGAGTAGGTAGTTTTTTTAAAAGGATAATCAAGCTTCGCCATGTTTCAAATACCGTTTACGATAAAAATACCATAATAGGTACATAAAACATGGTTTAGACTTGTATTGAAGATTGCTTTTGAAAAGATAAAATATTTATAAATCTATAAAAAACTGTATATCAGTACTTTATGATTCTAAAATCTACCATCTATTCTCTGCCATCTATTGAATTACGCTTCTTTTACTACTTCTTTAGTTTTGTTACGTTCTTCCAAACCTTGGCGGATAGCTTCAGTAAGGTAGTTTGTAATCAAAGAGATTGACTTAGATGCGTCGTCGTTAGCAGGGATAGCGAAGTCAACCAAGTTAGGATCGCAGTTCGTATCTACCATTGCAAATGTGCGAAGACCTAAGCGTTTTGATTCAGCTAAAGCTAAATGCTCATGTCCAATGTCAATTAAGAATACCGCAGCAGGAAGACGGTTCAAGTTAGCAACACCACCGAGTACTTTCTCGATTTTATTGCGCTCGCGAGTCATCATCAAACGTTCTTTTTTAGTGATACCCGTAGCATTAGGGTCATTCAAAAGAGAGTCAATGTTCTGCATTTTTTTCACTGACTTACGCACTGTGGTGAAGTTGGTCATCATACCACCTAACCAACGCTCAGTAGCGAAAGGCATACCTACACTCAAAGCTGCTTTCATAACAATGTCACGAGCTTGCTTTTTAGTAGCGACAAACATGATTTTACGACCGCTTTTAGCGATTTGACGCATTGCATTAGCAGCGCGATCAAGGCTTTCACTTGTACGATTCAAGTCGATAAGGTGAATTCCTTTATGTTCAGCAAAGATGTACGGTTGCATTTTAGGATTCCACTTACGTTTTAAGTGACCGAAATGAACGCCGGCATCAAGCATTTCTTTATATGATGGCTTTTCCATTATCAATTATAGGATTAGGAATGACAAATTA
>JANPHO010000370.1:0-11984 GCA_031424515.1 Saprospiraceae bacterium | reverse complement strand
AAAAAAATTAGTTTAGCTTTTTTACAGTAATTCGTTCACTGGCACAAAATCCATATCCGAAAAAGCTTGGTTTTCACCTGCCATGCCCCATATAAAAGCGTAATTAGCCGTACCACAACCTGAGTGAATTGACCAAGGCGGTGAAATAATAGCCTGATGGTTTTTAATCCATAAATGGCGTGTTTCGGTAGGTTCTCCCATTAAATGCAAGACGCCTTGATTGTCTTGAATATCAAAATAGCAATAAATTTCCATTCGGCGGTCATGCGTATGTGCTGGCATTGTATTCCAAACGCTGCCATTGTGCAACACTGTAAAACCCATTACTAACTGACAACTCAATGCGCCATCCGGGTGAATATATTTATAAATCGTCCTTTGATTAGCCGTTTCTACAGCACCCAAATGCGCTGGTGTTGCTTCTGCCTGAGTCATCAAAACGGTAGGGTACGTTTTGTGAGCAGGACAAGATAATAGGAAAAAACGGGCAGGATTCATCGCATCAACACTCGAAAAAGATACATTCTGAACGCCCCTTCCTACATACAAACAATCCAATTTATTCATCGGATACGTTTTACCCTCCACCGTTACAGTGCCCGCACCGCCCAAATTCATAACGCCCAGTTCTCTACGCTCTAAAAAGTAATTGGCTTTTAACCCCTCAGTATTGGGAAGTACAACCACCTCTTCTTGAGGCATTACACCGCCTGTAACCATTCTATCGTAATGAGAATACACTAATTCAACTTGATTTTCTTTGAAAAGTGTTTCTATTAAATAATTCTCTCTCAGTTCTTTAGTATTCATTGAAGCCGTTTCTTTGCGGCTACAAGCGTGACGTATTTCCATTTATAATTGATGATGTTTTAATTATTTGAAAAATTTTTAACCCGCAAAATAAGAGATTTTAGCTGTAAAAGAGATTAAATACTGAGGGGTATCCTCTTAATTTTACAGTTTTACATTAAAAAATCTATCTCCCCATCCATCCCCCATCAACGGTCAAAATTGTTCCATTCACATAATTAGAAGCTGCAGAAGCTAAATATACAGCAGCTCCTTTAAAATCTTCCACTTCACCCCAACGTCCCGCAGGAATTCTACTTAAAATAGCTTGACTGCGTTCAGGGTCATTTCTCAAAGCTTCTGTATTATCAGTAGCGATATAGCCGGGCGCGATGGCATTCACATTCACGCCTTTTGAAGCCCATTCATTAGCCAACGCTTTCACTAAGCTACCAATAGCCCCTTTACTTGCTGCATAACTTGGGACATTAATGCCCCCTTGAAATGTCAATAATGAAGCGGTAAAAATAATTTTACCCGAGCCTTGCTCTATCATACTGCGCCCAAATTCGCGCGCTAAAATAAATTGAGCATCCAAATTAATCGCCATTACTCTATCCCAATACTCATCAGAATGTTCCGCAGCCGGTTGTCTAAGAATCGTACCCGCGTTGTTGATTAAAATATCAACTCTCGGGAAGTCTTCTTTCACTTGAGCGATGAATTTTTTGATAGAATCTCTATCGCTAAAATCCGCTTGATAAGCCTTGAAAGAACGCCCCAAAGCAGTGATTTCTCTTTCAACTGCACTGCCCACTAATTCAATGGTAGCAGAAACGCCAATAATGTCCGCTCCTGCTTCAGCCAAACCAATGGCTATTCCTTTTCCAATTCCTTTATTGCAACCCGTTACGAGCGCAATTTTACCTTTTAGGCTAAATAAATCCATAAAGTCTTTAGATTCTTTGATTTGCATTTTCAAAATAAAATTTTGAAAAAAACAATGATTCCGTTACAAACGTAACTTTAAATATTATTTAAAACAAATTAATTCTGTTATTAATCTACGCAAACGTTATCGGGAACGTTCCCGACAAATTAATTTTTGGGCTTTCACTATAACCATCTGTAAATGACGTTTTAAATACCCCTTACCCTGTATTCTAAAGGAGGTTTAATTGGCTGCGTACATCTAAAAAACGTCCTTTAAAACACAAAAAAGAGTTTCAAAATACAGCAATTTGAAAGGTTTTCTTACTTTAGCTTCAATTCTAATTTTAAAATAAAATCAAAATCAAGCTATGTCCTTTGAAAAAACAAATCGCCGCAATTTTTTGAAGCTGTCCTCTTTAGCTGTGATGGCAAATGCAGCAGCACCCATTACTGCCAGTGCCACTACCCGCAAACAACCCTTTATCCCAAAAGATAAGATAAGAGTGGGGTTCATCGGCACAGGTATGAGGGGTAGAAACCACGTGGAGCAAATCCTCCTTAGAGCAGATTGTGAAGTCATCGCTATTTGTGATATTGACCCCAATGCGCTTGTAGAAAGTCAGAAAATGATTGAAAAGGCAGGTAAAAAGAAGGCTGCTCAATACGGTGAAAAAGGCGAACGCGATTATAAGCGCATGCTTGACAAAGAACAACTTGATGCTGTTATTATCGCTACACCATGGGAATTTCACTCCGAACAAGCCATTGCGTGCATGAAAAAAGGCATTTATGTAGGCAGTGAAGTCTGCGGTGGCTTTTCATTGGATGAGTGTTGGGAACTTGTAAATACGCATGAGGAAACGGGAACACATCTCTTTTTCCTTGAAAACGTCTGCTATCGTCGCGATGTGATGGCGGTGATGAATATGGTGCGTCAAAATATGTTTGGCGAACTCCTCCACATGGAAGGCGGCTACCAACATGATTTACGTGAAGTAAAATTTAATGATGGTGTTCATGCCTACGGTGGCGGTGTTGAATTCGGGGATAAAGGTTTCAGCGAAGCCAAATGGCGCACCAACCACTCTGTGCATCGCAACGGCGACCTCTACCCTACTCATGGCGTGGGTCCTGTGGCGATGATGGCGGATATAAATAGGGGTAATCGCTTCTTATTTTTAACCTCTACGGCATCAAAAGCCCGTGGTTTGCATGATTATATCGTGAATCATCCCAAAGGAGGCAAATCACACCCCAATGCTGAAGTAGAATTCAAACTCGGTGATGTGGTGACCACTATCATTAAATGCAATAACGGTGAAACCATTCTTTTAAGCCATGATACCAATGTCGCGCGCCCTTATTCCCTCGGCTTCCGCGTGCAAGGCACAAAAGGCTTGTGGATGGATGTCAATAAATCACTTTATATTGAGGGTACAAGTAAAAAAGCCCACACATGGGAATCCGCTGATGATTATCTTAAAAAATATGACCACCCACTTTGGCAAAAATACTCAAAAGACGCCGAAGGTGCTGGACATGGCGGCATGGACTTTTTCGTTCTCAATTCTTTCATCGAATGCGTGAAACGCAATGAACCCGCTCAAATTGACGTGTATGATGCCGCCGCTTGGCTCAGCATCACACCACTTTCAGAGGCGAGTATTGCTACAGGTAGTACCCCTCAGTATTTTCCCGATTTCACACGTGGACGGTGGATGAAAAAGAAAAATGACTTCGCTAAAGGGGAGTTTTAGGAAACTAAGCGTGCCATCCCGATACTCGGGATGGCACGCATTTTATACATTAAATTTTAATAAAACTTATGAAACAAGCTCTGCTTACTCTTACACTCTGTTTAACCGTTTTAAATTTAAGCGCCCAAGCACTACCCAAACCGACGCCCCGCCAACTCGCTTGGCAACAATGGGAAACGACGGCTTTTCTGCATTTTACCGTCAATACTTATACCGATAAGGAATGGGGAGATGGTACTGAAAGCCCCTCAATATTCAACCCTACGGAATTTGATGCTAAAAAAATAGTCGCCACCCTCAAAGAAGCGGGCTTCAAATTGGCAATTTTAACTGCCAAACACCATGATGGCTTTTGCCTTTGGCCTTCGCAGCAGACCGAACATTCCGTTAAAAATAGCCCATATAAAGGCGGAAAAGGGGATATTGTCGGCGAAATGGCAGCCGCTTGCAAAGCCGCAGGACTGAAATTTGGCGTTTACCTCTCGCCGTGGGATAGGCACGAGCCCAGCTACGGCACCCCTCAGTATAATGATTTTTATAAGAAGCAATTACGGGAATTATTGACCAATTACGGGGATATATACGAAGTCTGGTTTGATGGTGCAAAGGGAGACAATGCTAAAAATATGGAGTATGATTTTAAAGGATATTGGGATATGGTGCGCGATTTGCAGCCCGAAGCCGTCATGTTTTCCGACGCAGGCCCCGATGTCCGTTGGGTAGGCAATGAGTCGGGCAATGCGGGGGAAACGTGCTGGTCAACGCTCAATACTGAGGGGTTAGCTCCCGGCAAAGCTGATTCTAAATATCTCAATACAGGCGACCCAAAAGGCTCTCAATGGCTTCCTGCCGAGACGGATGTTTCCATTCGCCCAGGTTGGTTTTACCACGAAAAAGAAAATAATAAAGTAAAATCATCTAAAGAATTGGTGAATCTCTATTACAAATCCGTGGGCAGAAACAGCCTTTTATTGCTCAATATTCCGCCCAATAAAAAAGGCTTAATTGAAGATAAAGACGCTGAAAACATCATAGAATTTAGGTCTATTTTGGACGAAACGTTTGAAAAAAACTTCGCAAAAGGTAATGTAGATAAGGCTTTGACAGATAAAAAACTCGCCACTACCCTACTCGTTTTCAAACCTCTGATTATTGATTTTAAAAAAGAAAACCTCATTGACAGGGCTTTGATTCAAGAAAACATAGCTGAAGGTCAGCGCATTGAAAAAGCGAAAATCGAATATTGGGATGGCAAAAAATGGCTTTTATTGCAGGAATTTACCACCGTTGGCTACAAACGCCTTTTAAGGTTTGATGCCATTAAAACATCTAAAGTGCGTTTTACGGTTATTTCAACAAAAGCACCCGTTTTGCTATCTGAAATTGGCTTTTTTAAAGCATCGAATAGAGAATAGTTATTGAACTGTGAGCCGTTTAACTGTAAACTGTTAGTAACGAACAGTTCACAGCTAAACAGTTCACAGTTAATAGAAGCAACTGTTTTGTTTCATGAATCGTAGTTCAAAAAGTAGTTAAGAAAATCCAAATCTATTCACTCTTTTAAAAATTGAACATTCATGAAAAGAAAGGCTTACACTCTATTCTTAGGCGCTCTCGTCATTTTATTTTTCGTTAACAATGCAAAAGGCCCTATCGCAATACAGCAAAAAGGCTACACTGGCGCACCCGGTGATCAAGCTGGCACTTGCGTTACCTGCCATAATACAGGCACTTTTGCTCCAACTGCTAAAATCGAGGTATTTGATTCATTAGGAACAACACTGGTAACACGGTATTTGCTCGGTAGGCAATATACAATCCGCATGACCATCACAGCGGCAAGTGGTACACCAGGGGGCTATGGTTTCCAAATGATTGATATTCGGAAAAGAGACAGTACAAATGTCAAAGGTTTTTTACCTAAAACGGCGCAAGCCGCCAATATTGGCATTGACACAATCACCACAGGTGGTCGCGTTTATGCCGAACACAATGCGCGTCTGACCACAAATGTCATTGATGTAAAATGGAAAGCACCAAGCACAGATTTGGGAACAATCGTCTTTTATGGTGCCGGCAATGCTGTAAATGGTACTGGCTCAAATGGTGGAGACAATGGCACGCCTTCCACTTCTGTACAAATTGTTTCTCCATTATCTGCTAAAACCAATGAATTGGCTGAAAACGTCCGCATCCAATTATCACCCAATCCTACCCCCTCAGTAGTGACCATTGAATTGGACAGTAAAGTATCAATAGCCTTGGATTTGCGCGTTACGGATATGAGCGGTCGGGCAGTTATTTCTGATAAGTGGACTATCCAAACGGGTGAAAACCAAAAACAAGTTGATTTGAAAAGCCTCGTGAAAGGCGCTTATATGATTCAAATTTTAGACAATCAAAATGTTGTTTCAAAGAAAATCATCAAGCTATAATATGAAATTCTAAATTAGTAACTCGTTCTAATCAGCGTCATCCCGATTCTCGGGATGGCGCTGTTTTTATTTATTACTCTTCGTCACTTCCTTTTATTTGCTTTAGAAAATTGGTAGGAGAAACGACTTTTTTACCGATGCGTTTTTCATATTGTTGACGAGCTTGCCCTGCTGCTTCGCCGCCTTCAATAGCCGTTTCACGATTTTCATTAAAGCCTTGTGCATCCTTATCAACCGCCAATTGCCGCGTAGATTCTTCACCCAACATCGTGAAAATCAGCTCCAAAGTGGTCATATGGTCACGTAGGTTCTGTTTTTCAAGCCCTTTTACTTGTTTATGTTCCGTTGGTGTCAAACCAAATGTAGCTTTCGCAATTTCGGCTGTTAAAATCGAATATTCCGTCCCTTCTTTTACATCTCGGTTTTTCCATTCGTCTGTCAGTTGTTGTCGCACATCAATACTTTTCAAGCGCGTTTCAATCCAATCATCGGGATAACCTTTGGCTTTATAAAGTTCTCGCGCCCGCTCTGCTGCCAATTCAGGATTTTCGACTTCATCCATGCGCTCCTTCCCTACTTGTGCCAACCACAATTTTAAAGGCTCTACTTTAGGTGAAGGCACCGACATAATGAGGCGAAAGAGCGTTTGGGTATTCGCGGCATCCATTGTGTATTTTTTACCATCAGCTGCCTCAAATTTCAGTGCGTGACAGTTTGTCACGGACTCAAAAGCCCCCTCTTTTTCTAATAATCGCTTTTTTAACTGTCGCCAATAGCTTTTAGGGTCGTGGCTATCCGTCAGCACGCCCATCACATCCGCGACATTGAAAAACCATTCTTCATTGTGCCAAATACGCCTAATTTGCTTTTCTTGAAATACGACTACCTTATTTTGCTCCATTTCCCATTTTTAAAAAAATCTAAACAAAACTATAAAATAGTGCCCAAACTGTTTCATATATTTCAAAAGCAAATTTTACCAAAAGCATTTTTCTTAAAAAATAAGCCGCTCCCCTCTTTACTTTAAAAGAGTGGGAACGGCTCATTTCTGAACAAACCAATTGAGTATTAAACTTTACAGAAAGCCATTCTATCGGTATTAAAATATGAACCGCCACCTGCTGCCGAGCCATTGGTCAAGCGATATCCGCAACTCAAATCCAAAATGTAGGCACATGCTGGATCTGAAGCAGCAAAAGTATAGACTTGACTCATCACAATTTCACCTGATACTGAGGGGGCTGGCATCGGAATAGTTGTCGTACCCGAAGGGCCAGTCAAACTCATGCTCGCTGACTCCAAATAAGGATGATAAACCGAACTGAGTATTTTCAAACTGGTCATAATTTTATTACAACCACTACCCGCTCCTATCAACTCTTGAATATCCAACATGCACACGCCTCTCAAATCGGGCTGGTCGCCTGCCCATGATGGATGGCGGCGTTGGCGGAAAGCAGCCTCTGGTTTACCATTCCAAATCACGATTTTAGAAAGTGTGTTGGTCGTTGTCACGGAGCTTGTACCTGCTTCACGAGCTTCAAAGATGATTTTGAAAACATGGTCAGGTCCCGCAAATTTATCCGCTGCTGAAATTGCACTACCCGCCACGTGTACCGTTGGCATAGTGAGGTCAAAGAAGTGTTCCACCAGTTTTGTGGTATCTAAAACGGATAAAACTGAGTTAGGAACAAATAAACCCACTCCACCGTCCGATAAGTCGTTTTGATGTGGTGCGACCATCCAACCATTCGGATCAGAATCCGTAGAAGGATTGATGGTTAAAGGAATGTGCTCATAAGGGTAAGTGGCATAAGCCAAAGGCAGAGCCGTATTATACTTTTTCAAATCCCCAATTTGAAACGCAGAAAACGCATTTTTGAGCGTCACCCAAGGAATTTCTGTGCTTGTATTGACATTAATGACCCTAAAACGGAACTCCACTTTATTGGAGTTGCCACCATTTGGCAAATCACCCACCAAGCTCAATGATTCCGTGAAAGCATATTTTCCAACTTTCGTGAACCCCTCAGTATCAAAGTCCGTGGCAATCGAATAATTACCCACTTTTCTGAAAGAAGGTGGCATCACATTCGTTTGGGGCACATCATCCAATTTGACGCATAAATCTACGCACAAACACGAGCCAATATTTTTACGCCCTGCTATCGTATTCGCCGCGTTGGATGGCTCTTTTAATAAATAAACTGTCGGCGTAACACCCGGAATAGTGATATGAAAATATACATCAGGACCTGAAGGAAATTCAATATTCCAACCCGGAATAATCGTAGCACGGAATGCATCGCCCATGAATTGAATGCGGAAATGTCCCGTAGCATCCGTAATATCCGAGCCCATTTTGTCGTCCACAAAAAGGTCAGAATCAAAAGCGTGAACTTCTACTTGCGGAACGGGTTTTTGGGTTGTGCAATCCACTACCCTACCGCAGATAGTCCAAACATCGAAAAGCGATAAAATATAGCACCACACCCGCGCAGGCAAGCTATATGACCAAGCAAACGTTTTCACGTTATCCGTTCCCCGCCAAATGGGTTGAATGGTAGTGATGTGAAATTGGATGGGTGTCTTCTTCGGAATTGGGATTTTAGCGGGTGGCGTTCCACATTCAAAATCAAGGTCAAATGCTTGACCATTATAGTTATTTTCGCTCAATTCAAAGGTAAAATTGCCTTCTTTATCCGTAACCGACTCCGCAATGAGATTGTTTTTTTTAGCAGCAACTTCTTCAACAGTTATTCTTTTGAATGTGTTTTTTTCAGCTAAAACGGCTTGAACAGTGATATTATCAAGCGATTGCGGGCGATAAAGGCGTATTTTCACATCCGAGATGTTATCAAAACACTCGTCGCAGAGGAAACCTTTAAGGTTCCCTTTAAATATATAAGCCATTTGGTTTTTATTTTAAAAGGTAAAAAAATGGATATTCCTGAGGTGGATACGGTGATTAGCTTTTTTATCTAAACACCACACACTAAAAACTATTTATACTGAGGGGGTCACTTCATCACACGGGCAGCAGCGGTACTCTTGTGATTTATCCAAAAGCTCAATTTGGCGTTTTAATAAATCATTTTTCAAGCGCAAATTATCGTTTTCTAATTGATACCGTTCTTTGAGCTCAGGTTCGCACATATCACAACTATCCAAATAGCCTTTTACCATCACGCCCGCGGTAGGTATGCACGACTCTTTTGTGAAGTTCAAACGCTCCGTCATTTTAGGGAATAGAGTGCCATCTTCTTTTAAAATACCCTCTTCCATCAGCTCTTTTTTCACTTTTTCAACCGCTTTTCTTCTCAAAAGGGCATCGAAAAGAGGGCGACCGATTAAAAGCGGGTCTCTATCCGCTACCCCAACGTTGGGGCGCGCATCCAAAGCAGCAAAACTTTGCTGAATTTTCAAGGCTTCCAACGTTTTTGAGGATGAAACGGGCAAATACTGAGGGATAAGACTGATATAGCTTTTAACGGGTTTCAAATGCGTATATCCTGTCAACGAATTCGGGTCTTTCACTCTGATTTCAATAGAGCTCACCTCAAATGAAATGGTCTGCATTTTATTGATGCGATAAAACAAATAAGTCAGAGCGTGGCAACGATTTTCATTTTTAAACGTGCGTGATGTCGATTCGTAATGCTCGGAAGTAGTGCCTTCTTGACGTGTGCGTGTACTCACTTGACCTACCGAAACCGATAATGCCTTGTGTGTAGCTTCTAATGAATTGCTTTCAGCCGTTTCGGCGTGAGCCTTTTGTGTGTTCAGATACTCCCCAAATGAGTGGTTATTGTAGCTGTAATTGGCATTTGTACTGGCGCTACCGCCTAAGCCTAATAAATCCAATCCTGCACTGGCATCACCGTGGAAATTCCATTTTCCCTCGTTGCTGCTGCTCGCGCTGCCGCTTTGTTCAGCGCTGCTATCGGCGGTGAAATGGCGCAACGCACTCATAAAGTATTGAGATTCTGACATTTGAACGCTTTTATAGCTCAATTGCGATTCGCTATCGAAGCTGAATTGCGTGCGGCGGTCACTGCTTTGGATACTCACCGATTCGTTTGGCAAAAGCGTTTGGGTATAAATGGGGTCACCCAACGCAAGTCCTTTCGTTTCGCGGGTAAATTTGAGATAAATATCCAACTCGACGATGATTTCTCGGCGGTTTTGGTCAACAATACCCGAAGGATAATTGATTGAGCGTTTCACAATGAGAGCATCCTTTTCAATACAAGGTGGTAGATTGAGTTCGCATGAGCCCATATCTCTTGAAAGTTCCATGCTTTTTGATTCGGTTTTTTGTGGCGTAGCCATGGTATTCACTTTTTTAAAAATTATTAAAATTTGTTTTCAATTCAATAGTGTTGGGTAGTAATAAGTAGGCGTTTAAAAAATAATAATCAAAATGGTTTTTTGGGGAATCTCCCGGGGTTATAATTTGTAAGTGACGGTAGTTTTACTTTTTTAATAAAAACAGCGAAGAAAATTAAAATTTTTTTTCAGATGTATTCCTTTTGGTTTTTTCTTAAAAGCAATCATCCGCCTGTTTGAATGGTAAGTGAGCGGGATTTTCATTTTTTAATAAAAAGAGGGGCAAAATATTTTAAAAAATATTTTACCCCTGTTAAGCTTTAATTCTACTTTGGCACTTTAGGCAAACCCGTGTCATCCCGACAATCGGGATGGCACGGGTTTAACTCGAAAATTATGTTAAAATGGCATTTGAATTTCAATATTTCTAAAGTGCCTAACTACCTATTCAAATTGTACAGCGTATTTTTCATAAAACTCTACTGCCAAATCGCCAAAAGCAACCTGCTCACCCGTATATTTTGAACCCATTGGAAATGATTTGCGTTTTTGCCACGATTCAATCTCGAGTTCAGGTTTTGTAAAACCGTAGTTGTAAGCCGTCGCAAAAAAATGGACTCTTTCACTTTTTGTTTTAAAAATTCGGTTTTTAAACCTATCCTGCGCAACAAGCCAATACACATGAGCATAGCGCAATTGCCATGCGAACTGTTTGAGTCTTTCTATCCGCACATTGCGGGATTTTTTTTCAGTTTCCTCTTTGATAACTACGTAACTGAAAGTAGATAATGCAGGGTGAGTAGCCACATACGCCTCTAACTGCTCCACAAAACTCGGTTTCATCTGAAATTGCCCGATGGAAAAATTAGCAGCATCTTTTCCTGCTTGCACGTATAGAAGTTCGACGGCTTTTGTCTCAAAAAAATCATTAAAAACCGACCACCGAACCAGTTCTGGAAAAACTATTGCTAAGGCTTCACCCCCCTCAGTATTTGACGTGGTTTTTATCTGTAAAACAGTTGCCTTTTCTTTTTGCAACTCTTGCAAACCAGATTGAACTTCACGCTCAAATGGGTGCATTAAAAAACAAAATAGTAGTAAGTTTAGTGTTTTCATGTTATTTCATTTTAAAATTGAAAAGCTGTGCCAATCAATTAACGTTCGTTTTTTGATGTAGCACAGATTATATAGTTTACAGATTAATTTTTTTGCAAATTATCCAAACGTTGCCCCATTTTGAGTTCGGCAGGTTTTATGACAGTGCTTGCTTTGAAAAAACGTAAGTTCCCAGCCTGATCTCTGTAAATACGCCATTTATCTTTAGACACTTCTTTTTTATATCTCTCATACTTTTCTGTTCCTCCTAAGTTCTGCACCACATCATCTTTTATCAAAGGCATAGATTCTACTAATTTGAAGTAATCTTCATAAGACCTAACAAGTTTCGTTTTTGCTTGAAAGGACTTATACACAATGGTTTCCTGTCTGAATTTATCTACTTTTTGAAAATATTGCTCAATTTCCTCTTTCTTCATTGTGAGCAATAATGTGTTTTTTGTAGCAGAAATACTATCCTGAAGATTATACTTTGCTGCCATTTGTTTTACTTGTTCAACTGTCCAAAGGTCTTCGGGGTATCTCTTTTGACCTTTTGCAGTAACAAAAATCAACAACACGATAAAAGTAATGCCGATAGTTTTGATATTTTTATTCATCATTTATCTGATTTTAATTCTTTAAT
>JANPHO010000369.1:0-24818 GCA_031424515.1 Saprospiraceae bacterium | reverse complement strand
GAATAAACGCTAACTATAACACTTTTTACGGAAATTAGCCATTAAACTATAACACTTTTTACGGGAGTTAGGCTTTTTGTTGAAATCTATCTATAACAGAATTAGCGGTTAAATTATAACACTTTTTACGGAAATAAAAGGTGAATTATAACACTTTTTACGGAATTTGGATAAATATAATTCCGTCAATTATAACACTTTTTACGGAAAAAGGGGCTTTATACTGAGGGGTCTTGCCTTTTATTAAGATTTTAAATGAACAATATTTTACAAAAATATAACAGCGAAACTTCTTTTGTTATAGTTTAATTTTATCTTTGTTTCTCTATATTTCTTTGAAAAAAGTCCGATTAATTGGATGTTAACATGATTATTATCAAAAATCAGAAAACTTCATATCAAATCAGTACAACTCGTGTACAAAAATGGGAAAAAAAAAGAACGAAAAACCGATGCGGCTGATTGCCAAGTCGAATAAACTCATAGAAGCACGCCATAATTTAGATATTTGGGAACTGCGGGTTTTTACCAAAATGCTGATGATGATTACGCCCGACACGAATACGCTGGACTATGTGATACCCATCAAGGAGATTATTAGCGATTTTGAACTCTCGGACAGTCAGACTTCGTACACGGCTATTCGTGAGGCTGCGGATAAGCTTTTGGGGCGAAAAGTGTATATTTATAAGCATATTGAAGGGGATAAATGGGAACGGCAGGCAACAACTTTGATAAAAAACTATGCCGTACCCGTGATTAAACTCAATGACGGGCGTTTTACAGAGTCGGAAAATAAGGATAGATATATCAAAATAGGCTTTGATGAGGATGTGCGAGATATGATTGTGAACTACAAGGATAGTTTTACAAAACTGAATTTGACCGTGTTGGCGAAGTTGAGTCCAAAGTCGTTTAGGATGTACGAATTGATGAAACAATACGAGGATACCGGCTTTAGAACGATGACGGTTGATGAATTGCGGGATATTTTTGACCTCACAGGTTTGTATAAATTGTACGGCAGCATCAAACAACGGGTGATTGATAAAGCGCAAAAAGACCTTGAAAAATATGCCGATATTACTTTTACTTACGAAGAAATAAAGCAAGGTAGGGCAGTGCATCGTTTGAATTTTCACATTCGAAGTAAGGATAAAAAAGGCAAAAATGCCACTTTATCAGGTTTACCCAGTCCTAAAATGGAAGTTGAGGACAGTTCTTTTAATCCAAGACTGTTGAATGAGTTGGTAGCTTCAGTAGGGGAGGAGTGGGGAGTGAGCCAAAATATGGTGGCACAACTGATTGAAAAATACGAAGAAGACCGCATTCGGCAAGCAATAGACGTAACGCGACAGTCTATAAAATCGGGTAAAGTGAAAGACGAGGCGGCATTTTTTGTGCAAGCCGTAAAAAAAGGCTTCGTGAATAGGACGATTGAAAAAGAGCAGAAAAAGTCTAAGGATTTGGTTGAAAAAAAGCAAAAAATTCAAGAGAAGAAGGTTTTGCAAGCCGAATTGGATGCCGTTATGGACGAATACAACACTAAAGTAAATGAAATCATAAGAGATATTATAGCCGATAATGCCGACGCAACAAGTCATGCGATAGAAGCAGTAAAAAATGAAAATAAAGCCTATTTTAAAGTTAGAAAATTGGATAATGCTACTTTGACTGTGGAGGACTTCAGAAAAGATAAAATACTGAGGGGGTTAGTCATTCAGCAAATGATTAACCAAAATCCTCAATATTTCACTGAAATGGAGGCTTTTTATAAGAAAAAGATAGAAAATATAGAAAACAGCATCAAACTGCTGAACGCTTAAACGGGAGTACTGCTTGCAGTACGGCAGTTTTTTACTCTTTGGGAAACGAGATGAAATGTTAAAGTTTTATCTCGTTTTTTTATTGTTGAAACTTAATTAAGCGATGGACGTATTACTGTAAAGTGTTAAATAAATAAAAAAATATACCATAAATTAGGTATTTAATTTTATTTAAACATATATTTGTTATATAATTTAAAATTTACAAACATACTATTTTGAGTGCTCCCCCGAAAAGGGTGCACACGTTTTTTGAATCTTACCAACAATCATTCATTTCCAGAAACCGACCCATTTTTCCGTCAGTATCATGTCATACTTGAGGGGTATCACTTCATTGTTTGGCATTCAGTATCCAGCTTGTCTTACATAAAATTATTAAACTCATGAAACAGTTATCCAAACCGATTCGGGTCAACCTTTTGTCGTTTTTTATGTCCGTATTTTGCTTGTTTTTAAGTAAAAATACCGTATTCGGTCAAACTTACTGCTATCAATTTGAAGAAAGAATGGTGGGCACGAAGCTTGAGGTAGATATAGTTATGACCGCTTCGTCTAATTTTAGATTGGGAAATACCAATTTTAAATTTACCTATAACAGTGCTGCTTTGTCTTTACCTGTTTTAGTACCCTACACGTCGGCACTACCTGTTACTTATAGTTCTACCGTAAAATCTACTACAGTAGGCGTGGTAACGGTTGGGCTTATATACAATGGAACCGTAAATAATGGTAAATTAATTACTACGGGAGGTATTAAAATCGGAACAGTGATATTTGATATTGTCAATCCGTTAATTGTAAGAAATTTCTCCTTACTAAATAATGGAGTTAAAAATACCACACTTTTAAAAGATGATAATATCTCGCTTTTAGTACCGTCGGCACAATGCCCTCCTTCGCCATACACTTCGCTTTTTTATGATGCGAATATTGAGTTAAATGCGGATATTCCGATGAATGAATGCGTTGACAATAGCACACCAAGTTCCACTAAATTAAATTTTGGTGACGATGAAACTAAGGAAATACTACCAGTGGGTTTTAAATTTAAGTTTTATTGTGAAGAAGTAACATCGCTTAAAGTGGGTGCTGATGGCGCATTAATCGTTAATTCCGCTGCAGCTGATGTATTGCCTAACACCAATAATGCAAACGGTTTAGACAATGGAGGTTTAAGATTATTGCCGCGAGTCATTGCGCCTTGGTGGAATGAATGGAGGAAAGGAATGGGTTCAGTTAATTGTTTATTGAAAGATACAATTATTGATGGTACTCCCACTCGTATGCTCGTCATTCAATGGAATGCATTGTCTCCAATGGATCCTAACGGGGTATTGAATACTGACCCATTAAAAGCTACTTTTAATGTTGTGATTTTTGAAAACTCTTCAATCATTAAATTTAACTATAAAGATATAGATTTTGAAAGCGATGCGATTGGGCATCCAGAATTAACTTCGCTTGTGCAAATTAGACAAAATGCCTTAAATGGGAGCGTTGGGATGAAAGGCACTTGTAACTTAGGAACGGGTCTTGATAAGGTAAATAACGTCGTTATTGATAGGTCAGGTATCACATTATTTGACGTAAATACTCAATTACCCTATAAAGCCATTACATTCTTTCCTATCTCTGGTTCGTGTGATGTGCCTACGTTTGCCATAGATACAACAGTCTGCCAAAGCAGCCCTTCTATAAAACTGCCTTTTGCCTCAAGTGCGATTAATGGTACTTGGACGGGCACGGGCATTGGCTTTTTAGATAATAAGAATATACAGAATGCAAGTTTTAATCCCACGACACCGGGTAATTATAAATTAACCTGGGACCCGGGCTGTCCTAATTTTTCGTATATGGTTAGAGTTAATGTAACTGAAAAACCGGTGGGAAGATTAGTGACAGCCCCTAATATTCGTCAGTGTGGTAACCCTAATTTTAAGGTAATTGCAAGAACACCCACTGTAGGGGTTGGAAAATGGGAGAAAATTTCAGGTTCGGGTATTTTTTCTACTTTAGATACATCAGCTACTATTATTGGAGTACCAGAGGGTAGTGTTTCGTTTGTACGTTGGATTGTTTCGAATGGCACTAATTGTAATGATACGATTGTTGTCACATTAACCAATAATCCAAGACCCATTGTTGCTCTTGATAAAACTTTGATAGAGCAATGCGATAATCCAAGTTTTATGGCAACGGGCATTTTTTCGGGTGCTGCTACTGCTACGTGGTCTGTTTTAAAAGGTCTGGGAGCAATATCGGGAATTAATACGGGTACAAAAGTGACTGTTAATGGCGTTTCGGTGGATTCAACTACCATTTTACAGCTTTTGGTAACGGAAGGGACGTGTAGTACAATCGTTTATGATACATTAAAAAATTATAAAGGGGTAAAAGGTAATGTTTTAACCCCTAATCCTTTTAATCAATGTAGCAATCCTAATTTTATAGTAAAAGCCAGTACCCCCTCAGTAGGAACGTGGAAATGGGAGAAAGTGAGTGGTTTGGGCATTATTACAGCTTCCGATACATCTGCTACAATTATTGGTGTACAAGAAGGGACGACTACTGTGGTAAGATTTATTGTCACAAATGGTAATTGTAGCGATACAGTTGTGGTTAATTTGAATAATATTTCAAAACCATTGGCTTCAGTTGAAAAATCGCTAATAGAGCAATGTAATATTCCTAATTTTTCGGCAAAAGGTATTTTTTCGGGAACCGCTACGGGTGCATGGTCAATTTTAAAAGGACCGGGTACAATTGTGGGTAGTAATACTGGTACAAATGTGACAATTAGTGGCGTTCCAGCCGATTCTACGACCATTTTACAACTTTTAGTAGTAGATGGTCAGTGTAGCACTATTGTATATGATACTTTGAAAAATTACAGCAAACCGCCGGCCACACTCGTAACGGCTTCACCTTTGCGCCAATGCAATAATCCAACTTTTTCAATTGCGGCAATACCCCCCTCAGTAGGGACGGGTGTGTGGACACGAGTGAGCGGCGTTGGAACAGTTGGTGTAGGAAATCCGACAACTGTTACGGATGTTTCAGCGGGCTTTACGACAGTAGTTAGGTGGAAAACGACCAATGGAGTTTGCTTCGATTCTATAGATTTGACCTTGATTAATTATATACAACCTAAAGCTACTCTTGTAACCAATTCTTTAATCACTAAATGTGGTATTGACTCATTTACTGTTCAGGGTAGCAGTATCCCTTCCAGTTTTACAAGTTTAGGTGTTTGGAGTAAAGTAAAGGGACCGGGTACTATCGGGTCGGGTAACCCAGCAAAGGTTACGGGTGTAAGTGGTGATTCTACCACAATTGTGCAATGGACAATCGTGAATGGCGTATGTGTCGATTCGGTTAGAGATACATTGAAAAATGCTATTTTCGTGACACCTCAATTGATAACACCCGCAAATATTGAGCAATGCGACAATTCGACTTTTAATGTGGTGTCAAAGGCTCCGTTAGCGGGAACAGGCTCGTGGTCGATTGAAAGTGGTTTGGGCGTTATTAGTGGGACTGGAAACGCTATCACTGTATCGGGAGTGACAGCGGGTTCTACAACCGTTTTAAGTTGGAAAGTAGTCAATGATGCCTGCCAAGATTCCGTTAAAGTAACTTTAGTCAATAGAAACCCAATAAAGGCTTCTTTGGTAACTCAGCCAATGATTCAGAAATGTAATACATCAACTTTTACCGTGGAAGGCGTACCGCCGATATCGGGTACGGGTGCTTGGAGTATAGTGAGTGGACCAGGCACATTGGGCGCAGGAAACCCAGCCACTATTACTGGAGTAAGTGTTGATTCTACAACTGTTTTAAAATGGAAAATAACGAGTGGCGCTTGTACTGATTCCATTCTAACTACTTTAAAAAACTTCAAATTTGTTCCTGCTCAGATTTCAACTGCGAATCCACGGTCTCAGTGTGATAATCCCGTTTTCAATATTGCGGCGGTTAATCCGACATCTGGCACGGGTATATGGTCAATTTTGAGTGGTTCGGGAGTTTTAACAGGAACAAATCCCGCAATTGTGAATAGCGTAACCGCTGGAACAACAACCGTCGCTCAATGGAAGGTGGTGAATGGAGAATGCAAAGACTCAACGACCATTATATTGATAAATGATGTAAAACCCGCTGACTCCAATGCGGGTGTAGATAAAATAAATTGTGCCAGTAGCACTTTTACCATGAGTGCCAACACCCCCTCAGTAGGAACGGGTACTTGGACACTTCAAAGCGGCTCATCAGCTATTTTTATTACCAACCCGAATAGCCCAATTACTACCGTAACGGGTGTTCCTGTCGGCACTTCTGCAACGCTTATGTGGACGATTGTGAACGGCTCTTGTAGCACTTCGGATTTGGTTCAATTAACTAATAGTATTCTTCCAGTTGCTAATGCGGGAGCTGATGTTACGCAATGCCCAAATACTATTTTTACGCTTAATGGCTCAGCTATTCCAGCGGGTGGCACGGGCGTTTGGTCAATTATTGGCGCATCGAATAATGCCATTATTGCCAACTTAAACAGCGCAACGACCACGGTTTCGGGTTTAAATGCTAACTCAGAAGTAAAAATTGAGTGGAAATTGACGAGTCAAAATGGTTGTATTTCAAGGGATACAGTTGTATTAAAAACCTTTGAAGCTTTGAACCCTAATGCAGGGGCTGACCAAATAGGCTGTTCTGGTACTTTCACCTTAGCTGCTACTAATCCAGTAGGAAAATGGACTATAATTTCGTCCAATAATCCACTCAATTTTGTGGATGATACCAAACCTAATACTCTGGTATCAAATGTTTCACCAGGCAGTACAGTTCTTTTAAAGTGGACAATTAGTAATGTCAATTGCTCTGCTTCCGACACTGTACAACTCTACTATGATAATGCGCCGCCTGTACCTTTTATTAAAAAAGACACTATTTATTGTAATTTGGATTCCTTTTTATTGTGTTCAAGTCGTTTCAAAGATACTTTAAAAGCCGTGGATGCCAATAACCCAAATGCGTTATTTTTTAATTGGAGTTTGTACAAAGACCCTAATTCGAGCCTCACGCCCTTGTTCTCGGGTAACACGCCATTTATTGATGTGACTTTGGATACAGGCAGTTACGTCATCGCGTGGCGCGTGATGGATGGCTGCGGCAATGCCATTTCTTTTCAATATTATAAATTAAGGATAAAAGATTGTGTGCCACCAGCCATAGATGTATATGATAAAAGAGTGGCATTGTCAGGTTCAATTGAATTTAATTTAGGCGGTGAAGCTAAGATATGTGTCTCCCACATTTTAAAATCTGTAGGAGATAATTGTACAGATGTAAACACTTTGAAGAGGAATTTGGTACTGGTTCGAGACGATTTGAACCCTACCAGAAAGTATTCGCCTGATTTTACGCAATGTATAAATGTAAGCTGTGCTGATGTTAATAAAACGGTACCTCTTCAAGTATGGACAGTGGATAAGGCAGGAACGCCAGGTTTCATTATTTCTAATATATATGTTGCTGATAATATTGGCGTTTGTGCTAATACACCTCAACCTTTGACAAGCTTGCTCATATCAAGCAAAACAGAGGGTAATATACCTATTCAGAATGTTAAAATTACGGGTATAAGCGGTAATTCCACGGATGAACTCAGTTTTGGCAACAGTGCCGCCAACGGTTTTTTGACTGCTGAAGGCTTGACAGTGGGCAACCAGTACCAATTTAAAGCTGTTAAAACAGATGAGGCTTATATGGGCGTTACTACTTTTGATATTGCCCTCATTAGTAGGCATATTTTAGGTCTTGAAACCATCAATTCGCCTTATGCCTTGCTGGCTGCTGATGTCAACGAAGACGGTGAGATTGATGCAACAGATATAGTCGAATTAAGGAATTTCGTGCTGAGGAGAGTAACAGACTTACCGCGTCGTTCATGGCGATTTGTGGACTCAAGCTATGTCATTCAAAATAGAACCAATCCATTTTTAGAGGATATTCCTGAAATAATCAGCATTGGAAACCTCACCCCGAATATGCGCAAAGCGTTTAAAGGCATCAAAAAAGGTGATGTTTCGGGCTCGACGGGTATAAAGCCGAATTTATTGAGTCTTCAAGAACGCCAGTCCCCAATATTGTCAATTATTACCGATGATATTGTTATTGAAAAGGGTAAGGATTATGCCATTTCGTTTACTGCCAATGGTTTTAATGTCTCATCTTATCAGTTTACACTCGGTTTTACTGAGGGGGGCGCCCAAATTCAATCCATCCAAGCGGGCAATCTGCCGAATATGGGAGATCGTAATTTTGGTTTATTTAAAAACGCACTTACCACCAGTTGGAACGGTACTGCTGACATGAATAATCCGCAATTGTTCACACTACATTTCATAGCCCATAAATCAGGTAAATTGAGTGAATTACTTACCATAAATAATACTTTAACGGCTGTGGAAGCCATCAGCAAAGAAGGCAAACCGCTTTCTGTGGAGTTGAAATTCAACCATTCAGGAGTTCAAGAAATAGCTTATTCGTTGTATCAAAATCATCCAAACCCATTTGATAATGAGACAACTATAGCCTTTAATTTACCCACTGAAACATCGGCTCAATTAACCGTTTATTCCCTCGATGGTCGAATTTTATATACTCAAAAAGATAATTTTAAGGCAGGGAAACATGAAATAAAAATTGATAAAAAAGATATTAACGCTTCTGGTGTGCTGTATTATAGGCTTGATACACCCGATTTTACAACCACTCGAAAAATGGTACTAATCAAATAGGGTTTTATAATTGTGCCATCCCGACTCCGAGCAATCGGACGGGGTGGCATCAATTTTTGTAATTACTTAGCGATACGGTCGCCTGTGCTCCGTTTAGCCACTGATTTCACTGAAGCCGACTGATTTTACACTGATTTTTTAAAAATTACTTTTAAATCATTTTAAAATCAGTAAATATCTTTAAAATCTGTGGCTAAACGGAGCATAAGCGACTGCAATTACCAAATTTTAATAAAAAAAGCCTCCCGAACATACTTTCGCACGCTCGGGAAGCTAAATTAAACCCTATTCTATAACCTAAAAACCTTACTTAAATCTCAATCAGAAATGATGAAAACGGATTTTACACCGTTACTACCAAAGTACAAACTATTGAATATCAATAGTTTGTGCTACTCTTTTTACTTCCACTTTCGGGATGCTGATATTCAAAACCCCATTTTCATAAGCTGCTTTCACATCATCCGTTTTTACATTTTCAGGCAATGTAAAAGTGCGTTTGAAAGAAGAATATCCGAACTCACGGCGCAAATATTTCTCTTTTTTGACTTCGCCCTCTTCCGTTTTTTCCGTCTTCTTTTCAGCCGAAATAGTCAATAAATTGTCCTCTACGTGTAGTTTGAAATCTTCTTTTGCTAAGCCAGGAGCCGCCACTTCAATTTTAAAAGAATCTCCATTTTCAATGACATTTACTGAGGGGGTGGCATTGTTGAATTTTACATTCAATTCGTCGTTAAAAAAATCATTTACCCATTTATCAAGTGGGTTAACACGATGAGAGGCTACGGGCGCAAAAGGATTAAATTTTACGAGTGTCATAATTTTAAATTTTAAAAAGTTAAACCATAATTTTGATTGGCGATTACTTCAAAAATTCATAATCGCTGATACTCCTATTCTTCAATTCTCATTCCATACCGTTTTTTCCGCCAAAAAGGCTCATTTTTTATTAAAATGCATGACAAGATGTCAAAATTATTGATATTTAAGTGACAAAATGTCAATTTTAGGGTTTTAATAAAACCGCTTTAGCTATTCAAAATAATGTATATCTTTATGAAAAGTAGCGCGGAACTCCAGTTCCGCAAGTTCAATCGCATTTTTAAATCAAAAATTTATTGCGGAACTGGAGTTCCGTGTTACGATGAAAGAGCTCATAAAAAGACATACCGCACTCTCGGCTAATATCGTAGCCTTTTGCAGATACCTCCGTACTGATGGGTTCGCCATTACTGCGCCCGAAGAGGCAGATGCGCTCAAAAGCATAGAAATTTTAGAGCCTTATGGCAATTCCGAAACGCTTCGATTGGCTCTAAAAACCGTTTTGACCCGCTCCCAACTGCAAGCTGAACGCTTTGATGAACTCTATAATTATTATTGGAAACAGGTTGAAAAAGCGACGGATTCAAAAATAGCTGAACAAGAGAACCCAAATGGTAAGCAACAGCAAGCTCCCAAAAGCCAAGACCCTCAATTTCAAGCCTTAAAAGATTGGTTGTATGGCGGTAAAAAATCGGAAGAAGAGATAGATTTATACACGTATAGTGCCGCTGAAACCTTAGTAAAAAAGGACTTTTCGCACCTTTCTGAAGATGAAATCAGAGAGATTTATGACATCATAAAAATGATTGCCCGCCGTTTGGCGCGTCAACAAAATCGGCGGTGGAATAAAAATAAAAATGGTCAATTGGATATTCGGCGCACTTTAAGGCAAAATATGCGTAGGGGAGGGGAGATGCTTGAAATACTAAGGATGAAAAAACGAAAACAACGTATTCAACTCGTTTTACTTTGCGATGTCAGCAAATCCATGGAATTGTACAGCCGTTTTTTAATCCAATTTGCCTTCGCATTTCAATTGGTTTTCAGAAGGATTGAAACCTTTGTTTTTTCTACTTCTTTAGTAAAAATCAGTGATATACTGAGGGGTCAGAGTTTTGATAAAATACTGAATGACCTATCAGAAAATGTACACAACTGGTCGGGTGGAACGCGGATTGGTGATAGTTTGAAAGATTTTGTAGAAAATTATAGCGTGAAGGATTTGAATTCAAAAACCATTGTTCTCATTATGAGTGATGGTTGGGATACGGGTGATTTGGACATTTTAAAGGAAAATATGGCATTTATCCATAAAAAAGCTTCAAAAGTAATATGGCTCAATCCACTTGCGGGCAATAGTACCTACGAGCCTACTACTGAGGGGATGAAAATAGCAATGCCCTACGTTGATGTTTTCAGCGCAGGGCATAACGTGGATAGTTTAAAACAACTGAGCCGTTGGCTTTAAAACAGTTTCTTAGTTGCTTTTCACTTTTTTTGACGCTACGTTATCCTCCATCGTGATGGTTTGGATATTTGAAATGGACACAATATCGTTCGTAGTAGCATCCAAAGGACGGCATACAACTCTGAAATAGTGCATTTGCTTGATAGGTAGCGTTTCAAAATTATTACCGGTGGCTTTCGGAATATCCTGCCAATTGACACCATCGAGGCTCACTTGCCATTGCATTGCCGAAAACTCATCATTGCCTTTTACTTTCAAAACGACTTGCTCACCTTCTTTTACCGATGTTTTTCCTTTTGTTACGGATACAGTTACCATTGGGGCAACTGAAATCTCGTTGGATAACATCTGCTGAGAAAAAGCAACATTTTGGAAAAGAGCTGAACCGAAAATAATGGTCAAAATCTTAAAAAAACGCATACTTGGCTTTTTTAATAAAATTTAAAATGAGTTTTAAAAATATATTACTGGTTGCTAAAAAAACAAAGGTGGATGAAATAGGGAGGACAGTTTTTGGGATTTTACTCCAGCCAGACGTTAGCTTTCCGTAAAAGAAAGTTATCTATTATTTACCCTAAAAAAAGTATGCCAAGTTTTGTTAATCATTAAAATTAATTTTTTTAAGATTTAACACAGCCATAATTTTTTTTTGCTCTTCTAGTTTACAGTCATAAAAAGAATGATTATTTCTCATTTTAGAATAATGGTAGAAATATACAACTTTATTGTTTTTTATGAAAATATCATCATATTGAACACTGAAAACATAGTAAAAATCATTCACGTAATCTATATTAGTTATATGCTCCGAGTACATTGATTCTTCACTATTTAATGGATTAACACTATCATCAATTTTTACAGAAAAAACTTCATAATTTTTTGACAAAATAACTCTATAAGTCCTGTATTTAAAACATGTGCGTTTTCCAATATTTATAATAGGAGTAGTGATTTTGGGGCGAAAAAAGCCTTCCATTTTTAGAGACGTGTCGATGGTTATTCCGCTGCCTGCAATAGACAATATACATCTTTCACTTTCAATTTGTCTTTTTTGAATACTATCATTTAAGGCTAATTGGATCTTTGATACAGCTAAATTTTTAGATATAATTTTATTTTGTTCTTTTTGAAAAATAATTTGTCGCTTGAAAACATCAGAATGTTCATTTAGAATTGCCATAACTGAATCGTTTTGGATCTTCATTGAATTAACTTGCAAATTCAAAACCTCAATCATTTTGTTATGTCGAATTTGATTGAGGCTATCTTGTTGAATTTGACTTGTATTGTTTGATTCAAATTGTAAATCTGATTTGTACATCGCTTTGTAAGACAAATAAAGAGCGGCGATACTCACAACAGAACTTAGTTTTATACCTTCTTTAATCCAATCCCATAAAGAGGTTTTTTTTGTTTTAAGATAATTTGTTAATTTTTTATTATTCATATTTAAATTTTTACAATAAAACACTTTATTGTAAACAAAAAGTTCATTAATCTTAAAACTTATTGATTAATAATATCCAAATTACGACAAAATGAATACATTCATCGTTAAAAGTGAAATAGGGTTTTTATATTAAAAAAGGGAATGTTATAAAGGAATGCACATTATCTGCCTTAAAGTTAAAAAGCCTTATAAATACTGAGGGGGGCTTTTTTTACAACACATCAAACTTAGAAATCGCCCCCACTTTTTCAAAAAGCTCGGTCAAAGACATGGACACGTGACGGACATCTTGCCAATCTTTGAGAATGACTCCGAGGGTATCTTCCACAACTTGTTTATCCAAATGGTCGAAATGGAGGGCGGCGAGGGCTTGCGCCCAATCGAGGGTTTCGGCAACGCCCGGAGTTTTATCCAATTTCATTTGTCGGATTTCGTGCATAAATGCGCATATTTGACGACCGAGCCGCTCGTCAATTTGGGGCACTTTGGATTTAACAATTGACAATTCTTTTTCAAAATCGGGATAACCGATGTATAAATACAAGCAGCGGCGGCGCAAAGCCTCCGAAAGTTCCCGCATCCGATTGCCTGTGACGACTACGTAAGGGATATGAGTAGCCTTGATTGTGCCGATTTCAGGGATTGTAATTTGCCAATCGGAGAGGATTTCTAATAAAAAACTCTCAAATTCTTCATCCGAGCGGTCTATTTCATCAATCAATAAAACGGGCGATTGCGTATGCGTAATAGCTTGCAATAAGGGGCGTTTCATTAAAAACTTATCGCTGAATATCGTTTCTTCAATTTGAGCCTTTGATACTGAGGGGTCTCTTTCTTCTATTTTAAGATGTAAAAGTTGTTGCTGATAATTCCATTCATAAAGGGCATGAGTGGCATCAAGACCCTCGTAACATTGTAGGCGAATGAGGTCGGTATTCAAAGCCTTTGCCATCACTTTAGCAATTTCAGTTTTACCAACTCCCGCAGGCCCTTCGATGAGCAAAGGTTTCTGCAATTTCATCGCTAAAAAAATGGACATCACGATGGATGGCTCACTGATATAGCCTTGCTCGGCAAGGAGTTCTTGGATATGGTCGAGTTCTTGATTGTGCATTGTCTTTTAAATATTAAAATGCTATTTTAGCATATATTTTTCAAATGATTGGTATATTCCCGTTAAAATCTTTTAAAATGAAAACTCTTGTAATTCTTTGGTTGCTTTTTTTTATATCGCATAGCTTTTTTGCAGCTACGGGTGTTAAAAATTACTTCGCTAAAACGATTGGAAACGCCTTTAAATATTACCGATTTGCTTACTCTTTGCTATCGTTGATTTTGTTGGTTTTAATAATTGGTCAGTTATTTCTATCGGAGTCGGATATTATTTTTAACGGCAATACTGTAACACAGGTTGTGGGAATTACCTTATTATTAGCTGGTCTGTACATTATGTATTCGGTTTTTTTAAAGATAGATTTTTTCTCTTTTATAGGCATGAGTGCGCGGGACGAATCGCCGAGTGGCTTAATTACTGAGGGGTGGTATAAAGTGGTTCGGCATCCGCTTTATTGGGGTACTCTTTTGTTTTTAATGGGCATTTTCTTTTTAAAACCGACCTTTATGGTATTTGTTTCCGTTGTGTTATCGGTTATTTATATCATCATAGGAATTGAATTTGAAGAGAAAAAGCTGCGTGAAAACCTCGGCAAACCATATATTGATTATGCTTTTAATAAAAAGAAATTCATTCCGTTTGTTTATTAGATATGAGTGATGGGTGATGATGTAAGACCGTTTACAAAATAGTCCATATCATCACCTATCAATCATCACTTATCACTTATCACTTATCAATCATACATACACCCTAAAAGTGCTCTTTTACAATACACTTTGGCTATATGGCTTCGATATTCTTCATTGGCGTAGTGGTCACTCATGACCATTTCTGCACCTTCGAGGGCTGATAAAGCCGCTGTTTCGCACAATTCAGTTGTGAATTCTTGACCAATTAAAGCGGCTTCGACTGCGGTGGCTGAGTAGGCATGGTCAGAAACGCCATTAAAAGCCACTTTTGCGCTTGTAATTGTATTGCCCTCAAATGTCAACTGAGCAGCGCAGCCCACTATGGCAAAACGGCTGGCGGGTTGCATAAATTTTTGATAACTGGAGCGCACAGTTGCACTATCAGGCTCTGGTACATGGATTTCAGTGATGATTTCTCCCTCTTGAAGTTCCGTGTAAAAAAATCCTTTGAAGAACTCTGACGCGGGTATTTTGCGCTCGCCATAAGCTCCTTGCACTTTGATGGTGGCTTCGGCAGCAATGAGCACGGCGGGCCAATCAGAAGCAGGGTCGGCATGGGCAATAGAACCACCAATTGTCCCTTTATTGCGCACTTGCACGTCTCCGATAAGCTCGGCAGCGTGGGCTAAAAGCGGGAGTTTTTGGGTGGTTGTTTTATGTGAGGCGATGTTTCCGTGGGTGGCATTGGCTCCGATAGCAATGTATTTGCCACGGTCACGAATGAAATTTAACTCCGAAATACGCGCAATATCTATCAAAGTGCTCGGTGCGCTCATGCGCAATTTCATAGCAGGAATAAGGCTGTGACCGCCCGCTAATATCTTAGCAGCAGGGTCATCCTTGAGCAATTGAATCGCTTCTTCCACGGATGAGGCACGTTTATAATCAACTGATGATGGTATCATTTTAATTAAAAATTAATAATTTAAAATGTAAAACTTAGCCCCCCTACCCCCAAAGGGGAGTTCCGCTCGGTAAACATCAAAAACTTCAAAAAATGCCTAATTTTAACATTTATTGAGTTCCGATTCTCTGAATCCCCTTTTGGGTAGAGAGGCTAAGTGATTATTAAAATGTAAAACTTAGTGAGCTACCCCCTCAGTATTTGAAGGTTTTAATAGCTTTTAAAGTCTATTTTTAGCATTTCATTTTAGATTTTAACCATTCTAATAGTCTAAAATCTAAAAGTCTAATATCTTAAAATTAAGCCGAACAACCTTCCGCTTGTATAGCTTGCCAAACACGCTGCGAGGTCAAAGGCATTTCAAGGTCTTTGATGCCCCACGGAGACAACGCATCCATAACGGCATTCACCACGGCGGGCGTTGAGCCAATGCAACCTGCTTCACCGGCACCTTTTACCCCAAGTGGGTTGTGCGGACAAGGCGTGGTGGTACGGTCTATTTCAAACATAGGCAAATCATCCGCGCGTGGCATACAATAATCCATGTACGAAGCATTTGTCAATTGACCCTCAGCGTCATATTGTACACCTTCAAGCATGGCTTGACCGATGCCTTGCGCCAAACCACCGTGGATTTGACCATCTACAATCATTGGATTGATAACATTTCCGACATCATCAACGGCGATAAAACGTTTGAGCGTGACTTTGCCCGTTTCAGCATCCACTTCAACGATGGCAATGTGGCAACCAAAAGGATACGTAAAATTGGTTGGATCATAGAAACTGGAGAAATCAAGCCCTGGCTCTAAACCCGGTGGATAGTTATGCGGCACATAAGCCGTAAGCGA
Organism: Saprospiraceae bacterium; assembly: GCA_031424515.1. Classification (GTDB taxonomy): domain Bacteria; phylum Bacteroidota; class Bacteroidia; order Chitinophagales; family Saprospiraceae; genus JAAFJT01. Next base: position 8,885 of record JANPHO010000369.1, on the reverse strand, counting down.
AACGTCGCCGAAGCCAATGGATTTATCAGTGCCTTTTACAGTCCATTTTCCACCCGCATAATCAAGGTCGTCAACGCTACATTCAAGCTTATGAGCAGCAATTTTAGCGCCTTTTTCAAGGACTTTATCAATACTCATCACAATAGCCGACCCACCTACCGCCAAAGAACGAGAGCCATAAGTACCCATACCAAATGCCACTGAATCGGAGTCGCCATGTACGATTTCAACATCATCCATTGGGATACCAAATCTATCCGCTACAACTTGCGCGAAAGTTGTTTCATGCCCTTGTCCGTGCGAGTGAGAGCCTGTGAAAACGCTCACTTTGCCCGTGGGTTGCACCCGTACTTGAGCCGATTCATACAGACCCGCTCTTGCACCCAAAGCACCCACCACGGCAGACGGAGCAATACCGCAAGCCTCAATATATGTGGAGAAACCAATGCCGAGATAACGACCATTTTTACGGGCTTCCTCTTGTTCGGCTCTAAAATCCGCGTAACCGACCATTTCTAAACCTCTTTGGAGGACTGGATGGTAGTCCCCAGAATCATATTGAAGAGCCACTTGGGTTTGATAGCCCGCTTCTGAGACACCGTTGAACTTAGGAATAAAGTTTTTAAAACGCAATTCAGTAGGGTCTATGCCCATTTCTAAAGCAGCTTTATCAATTAAACGCTCCAATAAATACGTTGCTTCGGGACGACCTGCACCTCGGTAAGCATCCACGGCAGTCGTGTGCGTGAACACTGCCACGAGGTCAATATGGATTTTAGGTGTGGTGTAAAGTCCTTGCAAAAGCGTGCCGTGCAACCAAGTGGGTACAGCAGGCGCAAAAGTGGACAAATAAGCACCTAAATTCGCAAAAGTATTGACTCGTAAAGCCGTTATTTTACCATCTGCATCAAATCCCATTTCGGCTTTTGTGATGTGGTCGCGACCGTGCGCATCCGTCAAAAAAGCTTCTGTCCGCGTAGAAGTCCATTTTACGGGGCGTTTTATCTCTTTTGAACACCAAATAACGAGTGCTTCTTCAGTGTAGTGGAATATTTTAGAACCAAAACCGCCCCCTACATCAGGCGCAACAACCCGCACTTTATGCTCAGGAATACCGAGAACAAAAGCACACATCAAAAGGCGCGTTAAATGCGGATTTTGAGAAGTCGTATATAAGGTGTATTTATCCACGTATTCATCGTAATGACCCAATGCTGAACGGGGTTCAATTGGGTTTGGCGACATGCGTTGATTCGTGAAATCCAATGTAGTGACGTGGTGAGAGGCTTCAATTGCCGCATCCACTTCTGCTTTTGGATTGCCTAATTCCCAATCAAAACACTTATTATTGGGTGCATCATCGTGGACGAGTGGCGCGCCGTCTTCAACTGCCGCTTTTGCGTTGGCAATGGCGGGATAAACATCATATTCGATGTATAATTCGTCGGCTGCATCACGGGCTTGAGCGCGGGTTTCAGCAATGATAATGGCGATGGAATCACCTACGTGTTTTACCGTTGAACCCACAGCCACAAGTAGCGGATGAGCTGGCTCTTTCATGGTATCGCCATTTTTAAAATTGACGACCCAACCCGTTGGTACTCCTCGGATATGAGCGACATCTTCACCAGTAAAAATGGCAACTACGCCCTCTTTTTGTAGGGCTTGCTTTTTATCAATGGATAAAATTTTAGCGTGGGCATAAGGCGAGCGCACGATGTGAGCGTACGTCATGTGCGGCAGTTTGATATCATCGGTATATCTGCCATTGCCTGTGATAAAACGCTTATCTTCTACGCGTTTTACCGATTGACCTATATAATTGGTACTCATTTATTTATTGTCAATTAAAATTTTTAAATGAAATTTTTAAAAGATGGAATAGTATATATTATCATCGTTTAAAGGTTTTAATAGCTAAAATAGAGCAAAATACTGAGGGGTACATTCAGGAATGTAACACCGTCTAATGTCTAACTTCTATCAGTCTAAAGTATTTATAATCAAGCCATTATACCAGCTTGACCAACAGCGTGTTGAACTGCTCTTACAATATTGTGATAGCCTGTACAACGACAGAAATTACCCTCCAAAGCTTCTCTAATCTCTTGTTCACTTGGATTGGGGTTGTGAGATAATAGGTCAGCCGCTGTCATAATCATACCCGGCGTGCAAAAGCCACACTGTAAGCCATGCTCTTCTTTGAAGCCCACTTGTAATGGGTGAAGAGTGCCATCTTCGCTCGCCAAGCCTTCGATAGTGGTCACTTGTGAGCCTTCAGCTTGTACTGCCAAAACAGTACAAGATTTGACCGCTTGCCCGTCAATATGGACAGTACACGCCCCGCAGCCAGACGTATCGCAACCAATGTGCGTACCCGTCAAGCGCAGTTTATCGCGGAGGTAATACACGAGCAATTCGCGTGCTTCTACCTCATGGTGATAGTCTTTTCCATTGACGGTGATTGAAATAGGGATTTTCATAAGGAATGAAGATTTTTTATTATTTACTGGTGATAAAATAATTTTTTAATGTCGCTTTAAAGTTAAAGTTTCTATTTAAAAATCCAAGTATTTTAAAATTAAATTTACTTAAATTAGATAAATTCCAAATAAAGTATAACAATTGTTGAAAGGAAATGTGGGAGAAAGGAGTAAATAATTAAAGGTTTTTTGTAGCAAGCCATGTTTCAATTGGTTTTGAATTTCATTCTTTGATTGATGGGACTGGAAAAAAAATACCCCTCAGTATTATAGCGCTCGAAAGCTACAAATACTGAGGGGTATCTGAAAGAAAAGAGTGTTGAGAATTAAGCCACCAATTCCATTTTTTGAATCATATTGAAAGCGCCATTCCATAGCTCAATGCGTCGTTCAAGGCATGTTTTGATGGCTTTTTCGGCTTCATCCCAATAGGCTGCATTATTTTTACAAAGATTAGTGGTCATTTGTAGAGCCAATTGGCTATGATGCCCGCCATCTACTTCGATGTGACGCTCTAAATAATACTTAAATAGGGCAATATTATCTGGGAAGTTTTTATTCAAATCTTCAACGATGGATAAAAACATATTGGGAATTAAATCCTCTCTGCCAAAAGTGAAAATGGCGGCTTGCACATGCGTTTTACCACTGTTGATAACATCAAAAGTGAAATTCACGAATGATTGTGCCTCTAAAGGAGTACCCGCCACGGCGTAAGCAGAATTTAAATTTTTACTCGATTTTAAAACGGAAATAAAGCTTTCAATGGAAGTCATATCCACGCCGCACTGAGTCATGGCTTGAAGATACAATTCAAAATGGCTAATTCTGTTGCCTTCTGCATCCACATCTGATTCTTCTCCTACAACTATCTCATTGATTAAATAACGGGTATCCGCCGAACCCATGGGAAACCACGGTACGTCCACACACGTCAAATCCCTTTGCAAACTTTTTAGCAATGACATAAAATCCCACACCGCATACACATGAAACTGCATAAAAACCTGTAAATCCTCTATAGTTTTAATGCTTGAATACACTTTATGGTGAATAATCTCTTGACGAAGTGGTTCAATACTTTCTTTAATTCTTTGTATTTCAATATCCATTTTTATGATTTTATAACTATTTAGACAAATAAAACTGCTTTCGCATTACTGAATAGAAATAGTTAAATAAAGTTCATATAAGGCTGATAAAATGAAATGAATATGACAATTGAGTGATTAATTATAACTTGGTTCAAGTTTTAAACTTGAACCAAGTTGTGTCATAGTTTTCATTTCACTTCAAAAAAACGATTATGTAATAATTTATAGCTATGCCCTCCGATGGTAATTATTCCACCTTGAGGTGTACTCGATACATTCCAAACATCATCTTCGATAGTATGTATAGAGCCACCCGTTTTATAAGCTAACCATAAATAATCGGGGTGGATACCATGTAGTATATTCACACTGCCCAGAACAATTCTCACTGGTTTTTTAATATTTGATACAAGTTCTAATCCATATACTTTTGAAAAATAGTTACTGACCAATATTAATTCTGCATTACTGTCTCCACTGTTTTGCATTCTTATCAATGCTTGAACGCAATTATTGGTTGAATAAGATTTAAACCGCATCACAATACTATCAATATGGTTGAAGGAAGGGATTTGAATCGGTTTATGGTCGCTGTCTATTATCCTGCTTGCGTTGAGTGGAACGGTCGAGAATAAATATGATTTCTTTTCTCCTTTATTCAAGTCTAAAATATGCCATAAAGCCACTTCTTCATTCAATTCATCATCAAGATTACCTAAAACAATTCCTTTATTTTTCCAAGTTTGTATATTTCTGAAAAACACTTCACAAACGGAGTTTCTAGACTTACTAAAATAATTGGGGAATCTTTTCATCCTATTTAAAACGGAATCTTTTTCATTGGAAACCTTTGAATGAAATTGGGGCGGGCTGATTTCCCATCTTTTTTTTAAAACTTCAGCAGCGGCATCTCTTTCGGCTTGGCTAACTATTTCTTCTTTTTTCATTTCTTCTATCTCAGCCGCGGAGGGGTGGTCAATTGTGTATGAAAAGGTGGTAAAATCCTTTTTCACTGAATTTGTAACAGATATAGAAGGTATAGAAGGGTAATATTTAAGTTTGATATCATATATCTCTCCTTGTGGAACTAAAAATAGTGTCGCCCCATTTGGCCCAGTTAGTTGCGCATATTGCTTTTTAGTTTTTTGGCCAACTAATGTGATGCTATCATTGGGTACTGTCTGATTTTTAGTGTTAGTACGGATAAGATTGACGGCTGCTTTATCTGAAACATAAATTAATTGAGCCGTTTTATCGGAACTAAAAAATAGTACAAAAGGAATGAGTTTCGGTGAAAATGTGGCGAATTTGATAACATCATTTTCAATATTCACACCATTCACTTGCACTTTATACTGTTTTTTAGAAGAAAGAAGGAGTGAAGCAGTGTCGCTGGTATTAGTTTTAATAATTTCATTAGTGCTTAAATCAACTATTTCTATAACTTTCGATTTTGGTTTATTGAATATCTGTAGTCCCACTAAATTATGTGATTCTGTTATATCTGTAACCTGCACAATTGGTTTTTGGTTGCTCGTGGGTTGCTCTAACTCAAATTGCAAAATCAAATCTTTTGAAAAATTGACCGTGTTAGGTATTTCAACATTATAGGAATCCAAAGATTTGGCAATTGTTACCTCATAAGAATCGTCTTTGGGTATCACAACCGTCGCCTTACCTTTATTATCGCTTTTAAAATAAAAGTCCTTTTGGGTCTTCATCGAATGCCATTTGGATATTGACTCAATGGGTTGTTTGTTTGACTCGTTCAAAATCAACAGATTAATGGTAGCGGGATTCGCAATTTGAGCCTTTATACTGAGGGGTAGGAGTAGACTGATGGCTATTATGACGGGATTATAATTGGGCATTTGAAAGTTGTTTTTAGATTTTTCTTTTGAAAAACGTCGAAATGAAACTGTTATTTTTTGTATGTCGTCTTTTTATTTCACGGCAACAACCCAAACCGCCCATACAACCACTTCATTTTCAAAGCATGATGCTCCGCAGGGACGCTGTGCCCACTTTCGGGATAAAGATAAAACGCCTTTTCAAGGGAAGAAAGGTTATTAAAAGCGGCAAAATTGATGGCGGAGGGGCATATATCATCGAAAAGACACGATGCCATGATGACGGGGCAAGTGATGCGCGGCGCATGATTTTTAATATCAATATAACTTAAAACGCTGTAAACACTGTCCCACGAAGTACCTGTGCGAGAGACATACTGCTTAAATTCCTCAAAGGGCCAGTTCGCTATTTTAAAATAATTCGGAAAATCGGATAAAAAAGGCACATCGGGCAAGCAGAATTTAATCCGTTTATCCAACGAAGCGGTGGCAATACTCAACGCACCGCCTTGGCTGCCACCGCTCACCGCCAAGCGAGATGTATCCACCTCCGCCCGGCTGCACAGAAAATCCACCGCCCGCACACAATCCATATATGCCGCTCTGTAAATATATTGTTCCTTATTTTCTAACCCCCTCAGTAAAAAACCAGGAAACCCCGGATTTATATCCTCCCGACTGTTCCCATGCCCCCGAATATTCAGATAAACAGCCGCCATATTGGTATCTAAATCAAACGGCTCCATCACCGACGAATAGCCTTGCACATTCAACACCGCTGGCAGATTTTTTTTACCTTTTGGTCTTGAATAATAGCCTTTTACCCGCACATTGCCCAGCGATTTCATCTCCAATTCAAAAACTTCTACTTCTGAAGTTGTCCATTTGGGCAATAAAGTGAGTTGATAATTGGGCTCAATTTCTGCCAATTCCGCTAAGGCTTTATCCCAATATTCATCAAAATCAGCGGGTGGGGTAGCGGGTATTTTAAGCGTTTCGGGTGCAACCGCAAAGCCTTTTTTCTCCTTAAAAGAAGCCCCATTTTTATCTTTAAACGTAAAATGAGATATATAAAAACCCGCTTCCAAAGTATCAAAATTGAAAGGCTCGGATTTCGCCACTCGACCCCTCAGTATTTTTACCTCTTGGCTCTTCGTGGCTACACTTTGACCCGTAAAAGCTTTGACCTCACAAGTCAAAGTTCCCTCCAACCTATCCGTTGAGCTATTTGCTAATTGTGAGTGGATGATTATGGGCTCATTTTTACCGAAAGCATGCGTTTTAGAGCCATTTTCAATCAATATTTTAAATTTATTGCGCCATGTTGCGGCTTCAATCATGTACTCGCCCGCATACATACCGCCGCCCGAAAACCAATTATTGACCCGCACGGCTATCACATTCGGCTCATCCCATTTTATCAAATTTAAAGGAATAATGTACACCCTCGGCACCTCCCAAGCTGACAGGCTGTCGGGTGGAAAACTGCCATTATAACCCACTTTTATACCATTAAAATACGTCTCATCGGCATCCGTAATTTTGCCCAAATGAAGTATCATTGCACCGCCTTTTTGAGCCGCTTTTTTTAATTTAGAAGGAATAACTACCGACCGACGGTACCATGAAAACCCCGTAAAATCGGTATTCAAAGCCGTTTTTAAATCCATGCCTACCCGAATATTTTGCCAATCCGAGTCGTTATACTGAGGGGTTGCCCAAGCGATGTCATCTCCCGTTTTTAATTTCCAATCACCCGAAGCGAGGTCAATCGGTTGAGCGGTTATATGCGTTGAAAAGAGTCTGGAAAAAAATGCACAAATCAAAATAAAAGCCGTTTTAAATGTCATTAAAAATCAATATTAGAAAACAGATAATCACTAGGCGGTCGCTTTCGCTCCGTTTAGCCACTGATTACACTGAAATTGACTGATTTTGCGCTGATTTTCATAGGGGTATAACCACGTTTTGTAGAAAACTATTTAAAAACGCACACAAAATTTTGAAGTTCTGATTTGTGCCACAATTACGTGTATGTAACCACGAATTTTACGAATTTACGAATTTAACCAATCTATGTGTTGACCAAAAATTAAGTCAAATACCACCAAAATTGCCCTTTAGGGCAATTTATTCGTCAAATTTGCTAAAATTGTCAACACGTAGATTGGTTAAATTCGTAAATTCGTAAAATTCGTGGTTACATACACGTAATTGTGGCACAAATTAGAACTTCAAAATTTTATGTGCGTTTTTAAATAGTTTTCTAAAAAATGTGGTTACGTCCCTATGAAATCAGTGTTAAATCAGTCAAATTCAGTGTAATCAGTGGCTAAACGGAGCAACAGCGACCATCTAACTAATTACAAAAACAGATAGTAATTTGGGTAAAATTAGTGTAATTCATCCAAGACCCATTAAATTTACCTAAAATTTTAAATATGCTCCAACTATCTCAAATCAATATCTATCCCGTAAAATCCCTTGATGGGTATTCACCTGATTCTGCCATCGTTGAAAAACGAGGTTTGCGATATGACCGCCGTTGGCTCATCACCGATACTGAGGGGGTGTTCATCACGCAACGCACCAATGGCAAAATGGCACTTTTACAAGCCACTATTGAAGATAACTATTTGATTATCAAGGAGAAAAAAGATAATAATAATTTTATTAAAATACTGATTGATAGCGAAAACGAGCCTTGTAAAGTCGTCGTTTGGGATGATACAATCGATGCCACAACCGTTTCAACGGAAGCTGATAAATGGCTCAGCGACTTTTTAGGCAAAGAATACCGCTTGGTAAAAATGCCCGAAGCATCCGAACGCCAAGTGGATGAAGACTATAATACTGGCGACGATGTTGTGAGTTTTGCGGACGGTTATCCATTTCTCATCATCGGCGAAGCATCCATGAAAGACTTGAATGAGCGTTTGGAAATACCCCTCAGTATTCGCCGTTTTAGAGCCAATTTTATATTCACTGGCGGCGAACCATTTCAAGAAGACACTTTTAAAAGTTTCAAAATCGGTGAAATTGCCTTTTTGGGTGTTAAAAATTGCGCCCGTTGCGTGCTCACCACTCGTGACCCCGATACAGGCATCAAAGGCAAAGAACCACTCCAAACCCTCACAACTTATCGTCAAAAGGATACTAAAATCCTCTTCGGTCAAAATGTTTTATGGAATCATAAAACGTGGAATTGGGCATGGCAGCCAGAGGTAAAAGTGGGCGATGTGATTACTTTAGAGTGATTTTCTTATTTAAACCACAAAGTTCACAAAGAAACACAAAGCAAAATCTATGTGCCTCTTTGTGAACTTTGTGGTATATAAAAAGCGATTTCAAAATGGCTAACCAATACACTCGTTTTATAAGCATAATTTTGATTTTTTACTGCAATTCACTCAATGCACGACAAAAAGTCTTCAATATTACCCAATTTGGAGCCATTC
>JANPHO010000368.1:0-3044 GCA_031424515.1 Saprospiraceae bacterium | reverse complement strand
CGCTATGCCAATGAAAGAGATTTAGGCAAAATTGAATTTATTGAAGAAGAAGTATCAGGTACTGTTTCTTAGAAAAAACGTAAAATTTCAGAAGTGGTTGAACACTTAAGCCTGTAGTAGCGAGAAAAGTCCACGACACGCCATAAACCCATCCACCCGCACGTCGAATATCTATATACACCGCCGTTTAGTCAAACATTCACGAGGCTAAACGGCATTTTTTATTTATATGAAAAATATCTAAACTTTAAGTGTAAATAGTTGAAATGTTTCTATATTTGTTTCACATTCAAAAAAATAAAAAAACACCAATTTACGTAATGCCATTCCCGTCTAAGAAAGAAGCACTTATATTTCTACTCATCGTTGTCTTGACGATTATGTTAGGTCTTATTCCTGAAGCTACGGGAGGACTGCTCAATGAATGGGGCTAAAGTATTTGGGCAAAAGTTACCAATTTTATTTGCTTTTTTGTGGTTGCGCCCTTTGTCTTGGCTTATCTGACATCATCTTTCAAAACTTTTAAAATATGAAAAAAATCGTTCTACTACTCATCCTTTCTTTTTACACATTATGGATACATGCACAAGAAGGGCTTTCCTATAAAAATCTAATTTTCCTAAGCCATCCTAAAAGTGCATCAAAGTCATCTGTAAAATCATCCAATTGAGCAGCTAAATTCTTAGGTCTATTTTTAAGTAAGAGGTTAATAATCAAAGACCTTAAAGCAGCTACAGTTTTAGAACAATCGTTTTTTTTGTTCTAAATTTATCTTCATTTAAAGTAACATCCCGAATATGGTTAGTGACTTCTACTGACCAATGGTGACGAACAGCCTCAAAATGCTCTTTAGCCATTATCTCGGTATTAGGCATCAAATTGGTCATATAATACGCTATTTCGACGGATTCTTTGTCTGTTTTTATATCCACTCGCTTACGATTGACTTGTATAAGTGCTTCCAAATCACATTTATACCACCTTTTATCGATGTATTCTTTTCGGATGTCAAAAATTTGATAGCCTCTTATTTCAAGCCGTCCGTGACCTTTATTAACGGTCTTATAGTTATAAGCGGCAGTTAAATATTGAGTCGCTTTGGTCATGTCAGCTAATAATTCCCCTTGATTTTCTTTGAGTCCTACTAAATACACCCCTGTTGCCTGATTGATAAGCTGTAAAGTGTCGGGGTTAAAATGTAGAGCATCTAAACTAATCTTTTGATTGCCCACTCCGCTTGACTTCATTAAATCGCGAATGGCTGGTTTTTCGCTCTTTTTCTTACCATTGTAAAATGTCTCGCAGAATACTTCTCCTGTTTCGTGAGCAACCATTTGTACCACCGCTTCCCCCCGCTTATCGCCTTTCTCTATAGAACCTCGTAATTCCTTGCCATCGCCTGAAAACCATTTTTTCTCCGCTTCCGACAGCCTAATACCATAAAAACTGAAAATTTTACCCTCAAATACACTTAAATTAACCTCACTCAATATCAAAGGTAGCTGTGAACGAGACACAACTTTATAGAGTGGTACGCCTATAAAGGCACATGTTTTAACATAGTGATTCTTCATGTGACGTTGAATACTCGACAAATTGCCGTCTCGATTACTTAATAAGGCTAAGGTTATACCTAAAAGTATCATACTCATATCATGGCGTTTACCACGATTATCCCGTTTGTCTAAATCCGATAACCTTTTAAGTTCTAAATAAAATGTCGTTTCTTTGTCTGCGCAAGGTAGCTCTTTCATCTTTTTTTTTGTTTTCCAACTACAAAATTAGATGTTTTTTCTGCCTTGCTCATTTTTTATAGGAAAGCCCTTCATGCACAAGGTTGGAAAAAAATATTGCCACTTGATACTTTAAGCGTTGGGAGTGTGAGTTGTGATAACAAAGGAGGGTATTACATATTTGGTAGATATAGTTGCAACTACACTATGACTTGTCATCGACTGATACGAGTAGATTCAAATGGAAATAAATTGTGGACCAGAGATTACCCCAACTTCCAACCAACAAATTATGGCGGACTTCGGCTTATACAATCTCCTGACAGTTTACCCCTCCTTTATGGTATTATTAGCCCATCGGAAGAAACGCATCTTGTTAAGTTAGATGAAAATGGTAGTATTTTGTGGCGTAAAGATTTGCCATTATGGTCTGGCGTTATCAACTCAACGCCGAAAGAGATTGTACTTATTGCTCCTTCAAGATTAGGTGGAAATACAATACTTCGGTTAGATGCAAATGGTAATATCTTATCTCAAACTTCACCTCCCTATATACCTCTTGACGATTTCGTGATAGAAACGGACGGTATTACGAGTACAGATGGTTTTAATCAGACGGCATTTAAAATGGATTTCAATGGTCAAATCCTCTGGTCATATAAATTTGACAGCGATTTTTTTTTAACGGCGGTTTTCGACAGATTAGTAAAACTAAAGACTCAAGTTATATTTTCAGTAATTTTAATAAGTTGATAAAACTTAGCAGTAAAGGAAATCTTGTTTGGAAAAAAGATTCTCCTTTTACAATTAATACCCGAATCCAAGATGACGATGATGGCTTGGTCTGTATAGCTGATTTAATGTCTAATATTAACAATATTCCTCGAACGGGCTTGTTTAAACTAAACAAAAATGGCAACCTTGTATGGTCTCGTCTTTATGAAAAAACACTTGATGCATCCCTAAGAAGAGTCATGAAAGTTCCAAAGGGCGGATATTTTATTGTTGGAAATTTTAACCCTGCCAAAGTTCTACTTTTAAAAGTAGATGACGAAGGTTTTCTTTTTAGCAATTTCTTGAAAGGAACGGTCACAAGAGATGTAGATAGAAACTGTTTGATGAGTACGGGTGATACACCTTGTAGAAATTGTGTTGTAAGTGTGGAGAATAGTAGTGGTGATGTTATTAATACAACCACTGATTCTTTGGGCAATTACTTAATAAGTTTAGATTCGGGTACTTATACCATTAAATCTTTTCCGCTCACTTTTGCACCTTATTGGCAAACCTGTACCCCCTCAGTATTAATGA
>JANPHO010000367.1:0-3035 GCA_031424515.1 Saprospiraceae bacterium | reverse complement strand
CTAAAATATATCTTAATAATGAAAAATTCAGGGAAATATTAAGTTTTATTAGTGATGAACCAATAAATTACAACATCAATAATTTTGCAATTGGCTACTCAAATATTAGTGGTTTTCATTTTGAAGGCTCTGGCGGCTTAGAACTAAATATGCCCATACATAAAAAAATAGGACACATAGACCTATCTGAAATCAACTTAGGCATACAACCCAGCGACAAAGGCATAGCCATAAAAGCAGCCGCGAACATAGGTGCAACATTAGGACCACTCAAAATAAACGTCAAAGGTTTGGGCTTACAAGCCCGCACAAATTTCCCTTCTGATGCTTCGGGCAATTTGGGCTTGATAGATTTAGGTATTGGCATCAAACCGCCCACGGGCATTGGCATCGCTATTGACGCTTCTGCCATCAAAGGGGCAGGGTTTCTTGCCTTCAATCCAGAGAAGGGCGAATATTCGGGTGTTTTTTATCTGAATGTGTTGAATCAATTCACGGTTAAGGTTATTGGTTTGCTCAATACTAAGCGACCTGATGGTAGAGAAGGGTTTTCATTGTTGTTCATCATTACAGCCGAGTTCCCTGCGCCTGGTTTTCAATTAGGCTTTGGTTTTTCATTAATGGGTATTGGCGGTTTATTGGGTGTCAATAGAGGTATTTCCGAAAAGCAATTATTAGAGTCTGTCAGCAATCGAAACCTTGAGGCATTGTTGTTTCCACAAGCGAATTCAGAGGAAGCATTTTTGGCGCAAATGCCCGCAATTGTTCAAAATATAGCGGGTATCTTCCCAATTACTGAGGGGGGGTATCTTTTCGGGGCATTGGCTAAAATCACTTGGGGAACACCGACTATTTTGACCGTTGACTTGGGTATTGTCTTAGAGTTTTTGACAGGTGGTGGCGGCGAGAAAGTGCATGAAGGCGACACAACAGGCTTCAATATTTATATGATGGGGGTTTTACATTGTTCATTGCCCGACCCGTCTGCCCCTATCATTGAACTCAATATTGTTTTTGCAGGGGCATTAAGTTTTCAAAGAAAAGAATTGTGGTTTTTTGCCGCCATTGTTGATTCACGCATTTTGTCATTTACCATCAGTGGCGAGATGTTGTTGCAAATATCGTGGGGCGACCAACCCGACTTTTTATTGACCATGGGCGGGTTTTTCCCAGGATTCAAAGCCGCCAATCTCAAAAAACAGGATATAAAAAGGCTAGCTATCTCCTTTTTAGATACACGCCATGCGCGTATTGGTGCTGAATATTATTTCGCTTTGACACCCAATACTGTCCAATTTGGGGCGAAACTACAGGCTTGGTTTTCATTAGGACCACTTGAAGCTTCTGGGCGTTTAGAGTTTGATACGTTAATCCAATTCAATCCTTTCCATTTTATTGCTCATTTTGGGGCGGAATTAGAGGTTAAGATTTATGGGCACACCCTATTCGCTGTGGGCGTTGAAGCGAATGTAGAAGGACCTAATCCATTCCGCGTATGGGGAACGGTTTACGTTAAAATTAAATTGCTTTTCACCATCAAGGTTTCAAAAGACTTTGATGTCACTTTTGGCGACCCATCAGCAGAGCCTTTACCACCTGCCATTGATGTATGGACAGAGTTACTGAAACCCGCCATTGAAGCAAAAGAAAGTTGGGCAGCTTTACCACAGCTCAATCAATCAATATCTGAAAAAGTGTCCGCTTCAAATGCTGAGGAAGGTATGCTCATTTTGCACCCATTTGGTCGTTTGCAATTGCATCAAAATGTCGTACCATTAGGCGACATTTTGATTGAAAAAATAGGAAGCAGAGAAGCGACAACTAAAGAGGCATTTAAAATAAAAAGAGTACTCTTGCAAAACGTTGAAGCACTGAAAGCACCAAGCAAACAACTCTTTGCTCCCTCACAGTTCCACCATTACAACGACGAAGAAAAGTTGAATATGCCTGCCTTTGAAGAATTTGATAATGGGTTTATCTTATCAGATAGTGAGGTATATTTTCCAGAAAAATATTATTGCAGGGACTTGAGGTATGAAAATATCTATATAAAAGGCGCACCAAAAGATAAAGCATTAACGGGTATAGCCGCGCTCATATTTCAATTGAATTCACGAAAGTACGCTACATCAGAATTTATAGCCCCGCCTGGAACTGTAGGGCATTATTGTAAAAATGGAAATGTTTGGACTAAACAAGGTAGTAACTATTCTACTTATGCCGAAGCATTTGACGCTACTGCTACCAAACCACAAACGTCAGTGACAAGACGTAAAAAACAAGAAAATTTTATTATGGACGATCATTATATAATTGGGCAATAACAAACATTCAAGATGGCACAAGTACAATATTTGTTTTTACCACACCTCCGCAGAGGTCTTTCGGGACGTATTGGAGGCATAGACAATAATAGCCTAAGAGCATTTACCAATGCCAAAATTGAATTTGAAAATGGTAAATCAGCTACAAAACAAATCCATTTGATTGGACCACAAGATATAGATGGTTTTTCCGACAATGATGCGGTTAAAGCTGTGCCAACACCTGCACCTAATGTCAATGATGCAGAAGTGAATAATTTTCCTTTTATAGATTTTTATGATGAAGATTATCCGTGGCGTTATACACCTGAAAGTGAATCAAATACACTTAGACCTTGGCTGGTTTTAGTGGCACTTGAACCCAGTGAAATTGGTAATTTTGACCAAGCGACTAACCGTCTCACAATTGCTTCAGATGCCGATTTAGGTAATATTTTTCCACCCATAGAAGATTTACACGCTTGGGCGCATGTGCATATTAATGATGCAAATGATTTTATATACTCAAAAGGCGATAATACACCTCAATATTTAAAAGATGTATTAAAAGTGAAGCCAAGTGAAAAAAAAGAAATTCTTAGTGAATTTCTAAAAACTAATCCAGACCGTGTCGTATCGCGCATTATTTGCCCACGCTATTTGAAACCAGGTATTAATTATACCTGTTTTCTCCTACCTTCCTATGAAGGTGGGCGGTTGAAAGGTTTAGGC
>JANPHO010000366.1:0-3245 GCA_031424515.1 Saprospiraceae bacterium | reverse complement strand
GTCGCTTTTGGATTTTTACGGTAATATATGTTGGAGATACTTTCTCTGAGAAAAAATGGAAGATTAAGTTTGCCATTCGCCTTATTGGTATCAACATGGTCAAAAACAAAGCTCATTTTGCGAAACAGAATATTCTTCCGCATTTTTTCAGTTACATTATTGATAGCAAAATCTACTTTTTCATACTTCTGAAAACTATAATAATCAAATCCTTCTTTCCGATTATTGTCTTTATTTTCAATGACTTTTTTAATCAAATCAACGGCTGGATTGCCTTTATTGCGGTATTTGCCAACGCCGACAACAACTTCTTGTAGTTGATTGGTGGCATCATTGAGCAAAATATCAAGGCGATTAACTTCACCTTTTTTAATAGTAATTACTTGATTTTGATAGCCCACGTAACTGATTTGGAGGCGGGATACATTTTCAAAAGTTTCAATATAAAAATTGCCTTCAATATCCGATGTAGCCCCAATCGTAGTGCCTTCAAATTTGACGTTGACATAAGGCATCGTCTCATTCGTTTTGGCGTCTTTGACTTTACCTTGCACGGTTGTGGCTTTCTGAGCAAAGGACGTGATGCTTAGTAAAGAAATGAAACAGATAAGAATGTGTTTCAAAATATAAATCAATCTTTTATCAATCATTTTATTTTTCTCCATTTCAAAAACAGTGGCAACCAAAGCGCAACAACACCCGGAAATATCAATATTTTAAACAAAAGCGGTGTCTCATGCATCGAATCGTCAAAAGAAGGGATGCCTTTTCGCAATAATGGAAAATAAGCGATGACTCCAATGAGTAAATAAATACCCAAAATGCTCAGTATCAAGCTGACAATTGTTTCCATTTTACATATTATTATTGTACAGTTTTATAATTCTTTCTTCGCCGTTAGCCCCCACATTATCAGAAACCAAATGAGCTATTTTTTGAGCAATATAATCAGGTGTCACCCATTGTGAGTAGTCAGCATCTGGCATGGCTTGGCGGCTTTGTGGCGTATCAAGTGTACTTGGTACGAGGATATTGGCTTTGATGTTTTTTGTTTTACCATATTCATTGACATAATCCGCCAATTTAAAAACCAATGATTTGCTCATTGTGTAAGCAAAAGCATTTATTGATTCGGCTGTTTCAAGAACTGGACGTGCGCCAATGAAAATGAACTGACCACCACCTTGCTGCTCAAATCGAGCCAAAAGTGGTTTTACAAAATTGTAAACAGAGATAAAATTAAGTTGGCACATTTTTGCAAGCGCCTCAGCATCAGATTCCGCAATATTGCCTTTTGTAAAACCGCCGACTAATAAAACGGCTGCGTGGATAGGTGACGACGCATTATCTACCAAATACTGATTGACAATGCTTTCTTCTAAAACATTGACAATATCGGCTTTGACACGTGGTAAATGGTCAAAAACCCCTGATTCACGATTCGAACCAAAGGTTGCTAAAACGTCATGCCCTTTATCATGTAAGGCTGTGACGACACTTTTGCCAAGATTTCCAGAGGCGCCTGTAACGAGGACTTTTTTCATCATTAATGAATAATAATTATTGGTTTATAATATTTTAGTTAGCCTTGAGCTATCAGCTAAAAAAACTGATAGCTCAAGGCTGATAGCCGAGATTACCCCTCAGTTTTTAAGGGGACTTTGAGCTATTTTACCACCATTCAAAGTTGAAATTTTATACAAGCCTGTATGGGCAGTCAAATAAAGCGTTTTACCATCATCGCCCCAAGCCATATTGGCTGGTCGCTCGGATCCCACTATTTTGCCGAGATATTTTCCTTCGGGTGAAATAATCCACACACCGCCCGGTGCTGATGCAAAGATATAACCTTTATTATCAACCTTTAAGCCATCTAGGGCTTCATCATCGTCGGTTTGGTTCATATCGAAGAATATTTTACCATTAGTTAACGTACCATCGGGTTTTACCTCGTAACGCCACAACGTTTTAGTGTTGTGAATGTCTCGAATATCCCAATTGGAAACGTAGAGGTATCTTTCATCGGGTGAAAATGCAATACCATTGGGTCCTCCTAAATCAGTTGTCAACAAATCCGTTTTGCCTTCTTTATTTACCCGATAGACACCTGAATAAAGCGTTTCTTTATTTTTATCATTAAATGCTTTTGGCAAACCATAAGGTGGGTCTGTAAAATAAGCATCGCCGTTGGATTTAAGGACGACATCATTCGGACTATTGAGTTTTTTGTTATCATATCCCGCGCTCAAAACGGTAACTGGGCCCTTTAACTCATGTCGAACAAGGCGACGATTACCGTGTTGACACGCTATTAACCGCCCTTCACTATCTATAGCCAAACCATTGGAACCCGGCTGATGATAGTCACCAATATCAAAACCAGAATAACCTGATTTGGTCATGTAAATACTTACATTGCCTATTTTAGGATCATATTTGTAAATAACATTGGTGTTTGGATCACTGAAAAGTAAATAGCCATCGGGATGCCAAACGGGTCCCTCAGTAAATTGAAAGCCTTCAGCCAATTTTTCAATTTTCACCTTGGGGTCAATTACTTTGTTTAACTCCTCATTAATCGTGACGATTTGACCCAAGTTTTTCCAAGCGTCAGGCGTTGGTTTTTCAGGGTAAAAATCAAGCGTTGCACTTCTAATCCAGACATAATTATTGGGCAAATCCGCAATCAAACCATTGGTGACTAATATGGCGATGTCAAAAGTTTCACCCGCTTGTGCATTATTGGTCAACCACACCCGCTGGCGGGCATTGTAACCATTAATAACACCATTGTCTCTTGCGCCAAATGCTTTATGGATTTTGCCATTCACCCACACTTCGCTATAGTCGTCAGCTACTATTTCAAAAAGTACCCTTGCGCCTTTTGTTTTAAAATTACCGACATTTTCGGGTAAAGTCACCTTTGTACGATACCAAACGTGGCTTAATAAACCATTGCCACGTCTTGTTTCGAGGTCAGTGGATGCAACTTTCTCCCAATTTGCTTGTTCAAAAGCGGGCGTTCCGTAACGGGGTTCGAGGGTATTGGTGCTAATCTCCTTGCCTGTTGGATAAAGCAAAAACTTATCGGTTGGCGAAGGACCTGGAGCGTTAAATTTAGTAGGTGTGATTGTCGCAATTAAGCTTTTCCATTCAGCTTTGACCAATTGACTGCCTGCCGTTGTTCTCAAATCAACAACAGCGACGGGCGTACCCCAAGCCAATTCTCTGATTTCTTGAGCCTG
>JANPHO010000365.1:0-14638 GCA_031424515.1 Saprospiraceae bacterium | reverse complement strand
TTGGCATTGCTCCACAGTCATTGAGCCGAATCCGAAAAAGTTTGATTTAATTTTCAGAACTTAACAAATGTGCAGTGTGGTTGAGGGAAAGGTGAGGACTTTTGCATAAAATTTTATAAAAATGCGAAATTTCATCATTATCATATCAACTCTATTATCCATGCACGCACAAGCGCAGCAATCCAACACGCATTTCAGTCATACGATTGAAACAACTGCTTCAGCAGATAAAATTTGGGAAATTTGGACAGACGTTCTCAATTGGAAAAATTGGGACGATGGTCTGAAAACAGCCACTATCCAAGGTGATTTTGTCCAAAATACTGAGGGGGTACTCACACCTGATAAGGGACCGAAATCCAAGTTCAAAATCACTGAGATTATTCCCAATCAGTCTTACACTTTCAGAACCAAATTACCCTTGGGTAGCTTGTATGTTAAACGGTTTTTGAGTTTTAAAGATGGTAAAACCCTTTTCACTCATGAAGTGTGGTTTACTGGGATTTTAAAAGGAGTTTTTGGTAGAGCATTGGGTAGAAATTACAGAAAAATATTACCCGACGTAATGAATAAAATCAAAATACTCGCTGAAAAATGAAAAAAATGCTTGTTTTTATGTTTTATTTGAGCATATGTCAACTCTGTAGTGCTCAATCAGAAAATCCGTTTTTAAATGTCCGTTGAGTTTTTTGATATTCCCCTTTACGCCACTTTTGTCCGTGGAAGCGAGGACTTTCCATAAATTTACGGTACAAGGTGAAACGAATTTCAGAAACACACATGGCTTTAATGTGAAATATTATCTTAAAAGTCGGATGGATAAAGATTATATCTTCGCAGGTACTGCTTTTGTACAAAACGTTTTACTTAGGGTTGATAAAAAAAGTACCTATTTGCCTTATTTGGGCTACGGATATGCACACCGTTTTGGTTCTTCCCGACAATGGGTTTTCGATAGCCGGATAGGCTTGGGTGCAACCACTAATGCGGATAAAAACGGTATTTACCCCGTCATCAAAACGGGTTTGGGTAGAACTTTTTAAAATAAAAGAAATGTTAATCAAAGTCATCTATTTAGCCAACATTATGGTTGCAGGTTGGATAAGTATCACGAGCCTTTTTTATCCTAAAACGGCACAAGCCACCGTTTTTAGCAATAATTTTGCCTATTCCGAAGCCATTCGTTTAGTTGGTGCTTTATGGTGGGCGATATTTATTCTATCCATTTTAGGTTTATTTATTCCACAAAAGATGAGCCTTGTTTTGCTTTTTCAATTAATTTATAAATCTTCATGGTTGCTTTTTGCCGCACTGCCCTCAATGCTTCAAAAACAGCCTTTTCCAAAAGGGATGGCAGTATTTTTTATCGTTTGGGTATTAATTTTACCTTTCGCTATTCCGTGGAGTGAAATTTTTAAAAACTAAAATATGCAGAACGAATTAGAAAAATATATACAAATCTATTTTGGGATTCCACAAAATACCATTGATGCAATCATTCCTTTTTTTCAACCAATGCAACTCAATAAAGGCGATTATTTTCTGAAAGAAGGACGACATTCGGATAGATTAGGCTTTGTGCAATCGGGCATTGTCAGAGAATTTTTAACAGGTGATAAAGGGAGGGAAGTCACCAAATGGATTTCCACTAAAGGGTATTTTGTGGTTGATATTGCCAGCTTTTTATTCAATCAACCTGCCCGTTGGAATTTACAGACTTTGACTGATTGCACCATTTTAGTTATAAAAAAAGAGGATTATGCTAAAATTGGGCATTTCGTACCCAAATGGCAGGAATTGGAAAAACTATTTATTGCCCGTTGTTTTACCATTTTAGAGCAACGCATTGTCACGCATCTCTCTTTATCGAGTGAAGAACGGTATCAATTGTTTTTTGAACACAACAGCGAACTGTTTAACCAAGTGCCTTTGCAATATTTGGCTTCTATGCTCGGTATGACACCCGAAACTTTCAGTAGAATCAGAAAAAAGCAATCTGAAAAAAATTCTTGATTTTTGTCAAGAGTGATGACTTTAAATGGGCTGATCTTTGTGCTATCATTTAACAAAACAGTCATTAATTTCACCACCGCTTTGCTTCATAAAAGTAAAGCACAAAATTTAAGAAAAATGAATATCAATCAGAATGCACCCGTCAAACAAGCCAATCAAATCCTCATTGAAGCCAGCCCTGAAAGAGTGTGGGCTGTTTTGACGGACATTAATAATTGGACAAAATGGAATGAAAAGATTTCAAAAGCGCAAATAAATGACCCCCTCAGTAAAAATACGCCATTTGCATGGACGGTCAATGGCGCAAAAATTAAGTCTATCTTACACACCGTTGAGCCTTATAAAATACTCGGTTGGAGTGGTATAACTTTTGGCGGTTCCGCTATCCATAATTGGTATTTGGAGAACCAAAACGGCTCAACCTTTGTCAAAGTTGAAGAAAGTATGGAAGGTTGGCTCGTCGGTTTATTTAAAAACAAAATGAATAAAAACTTGGCTAAGGATATGTTGTTTTGGCTTGAAAGGCTCAAAAGTGAAAGTGAGAAAGTGAGGTGATACCCGCTCAGTATTTCTTAGTAAAGACCACTTCATGTTATACTAATGTAAATAAAAGGACTCAAAAACATCAAAAGCCCTTTGGGTTCGATAGAAAAACAACTGCGTAGTAGGTAATTCTGTATTACATATTGCCATGCGTGATTTAAAAATTCCACATGAGTACAGAATACGAAACGGAGAGCATAACTTTCAATATTGGCGAAGCGGTCTTCCAGCTGTTTTGGCTTTTATCAGTGAAACCTTTAGATAAATTTAGTATTGACGATATATAGGATATTTAACTGGACAACTGGTATAGATATCCACGAAATATTCAGTAACTAACATAGGTTTGTGGCAAGCGGGGACTGACAGAAGTAATTGAACATCAGTAATTTGTATAGGTGGACGTTCCAGCAGACGAGTTTCACTCCCCCAACTTACCACAAGCCTTGTCCGTTAAAATTTAAAATTCCCCCATCAGTATATCACACCCCCACCTTCGTTTGAGCCGTTGAAACCGTTTTCAACTCATCCAAATGATGGCGATACCAATTCACACCGGCATATTCTGCATTGATTTTATAGATTTCGGGTTTATTTTTTAAAAGGGATAAAATGTCGTCCAATGAAAAATGGGGATTGGCGAAATACAATTCTTCAAATACTTTTTTAATAAAAAAATAGTCTTTTCGATAATCAATAGTGAAACGATGGGTCATGGAATAATCCATTCCTGTTTCCCAACGGAAATTACCAATGCTAAATTTGTCAGGATTTTCCCAAATATAAGGTGTTGTATGCTCCAATTCTAAGGGGCGTTTGGCTTCATGCCATGCTTTTGAAAGGCATTCCATAGTCATTATTTCAACGTCATTGCCATCTGGGTATGTAGCAGGGTGCAGATTACTGACATAGTCAAATTGCCCTCTATTTTTAATGAAATACTCAAGCCCCTTGTCCACTATTCGGGGGTCAATGAGTGGGCAATCAGAAGGGATTTTCAAGACAATATCTGCCCCGTATTTCAAGGCTGCTTGATAATGTCTATCCAAAAGATTGTTTAAGCTACCTCTGAAACAGGGAATGCCGATAAATTCTGCCTCTGTTTTAATAATATCATCTTCTGGGTTTTCGGAAGTTGCGATGATGATTTGGACGGTATGTTTCATCTGCATCAAGCGTTCTATCATTCGAGAGAGCAACGTTTCACCCAAAATGGATAACAAAACTTTATTAGGCAAACGGCTTGAAGTAGCACGTGCTTGTACGATAATCAATACTTTTTCAGACATATTTTATTGATTTAACCACCTTTTTAAAAACTAATTAAAATTCTGCTACCCCCTCAATCCCGAGTACTCGGGGCTACCTTTTTTACGCTTTACATTGAGGTTTTCAAGCATCAAATCCACATCATCTTTATAGGGTTCGTAATGAAATTGCTGAGCAAAATCCTCTTTTTTACCTTCAAATTCCACAAAATTGCGAACAATATGGGCGATATTTTTAGAAGATGTGCCATTGTTTTGAATCGGGCACAAACGTTTCAACTCCTCCACATCAAAATAAGAATGCACCTTTTTACCCAAAGCAATACCTGTATAAACCACGGTTGAATATTGCGTTATCAATTCATCGCAATTGGCTATCATCTCGTTGGTGTTGCCGCCCCAATACACCAGTGTACCTTCAGGTGTATTGTGCTTAATTTCGGGTAAAGCTCGGTCAATTTCTTCGTTTGGATGCAATTTGAAAAGCAAACGACGACCATCGGCTATTTTGACGCATTCATCAATGAAATCAATGCGGTCATCTCGGCGATAGGTTTCACGCATATCAGACGTAGCCACCATCACATAGCCGTGGTGTTTGAAATTATTGGATGAAAATTGCTGAAGATTATCGTAATTCGGGATACCCGTCACGAAAATTTTACCCCCCTCAGTACCCCGCGATGAAAAGTAGTTTTTGTACCCTTCCGAAGCGGCACAATACACATCGCACACATTCGATGAGCCATTGAGCGAAGTATCTCCGCTCCAATAAGGTGGCAAATGCAGTTTTTTCACCCAATTGCTCCATTTAGTGTAAGGGTCAATCATGCCCTCTTGCACCCACACTATTTTTTTATGGCGCATGCGCATCGGCACAAGCATATCGGAGCAATAAACCACTAAATCGTATTTATTGACTTCTGCCTTATAGTCTATTTTATGCCCATATTGGGTCAAGTATCTTTCAGCATTTTCTCTAAAAGAGTCCGCCAAAATGGTAGTATCAGCGAGTTTAGTATATTTTAAAAGAAAGTTGTGCGTGGGTGAGTCCGTAAAAATCTGGCTGAACCAACAATCATAATCCGATAATTCTTCGGCAATTTGTTGCATTTGAGTTGTTTGGTTCATGGAGCCTGTGATAAAAAGTACTTTTTTCTTCATTAAAATCTTTTTTGAGCAGTTGGGCTAAAATAACCGACATTTTCTGTCGGGCTTACTTTCTCGTTTATCTCGCTAAAATAAGAAAGCCATGTTAAGTATATTTTAAGCCTATATTAAGTTTTCATGAATGATGTGTATTTAACTATTTAATCATATATGCCTAATACAGGCTTAACATTGAAAAAATAGATTTGTAGATTGAAAAAATCTATTTTAAATATAGTAAAGCTCGAAAAATGGCAACATCTTCTCCTTCTCCAAAATTCTCGAATGGCTGGATTCCTTATCTTACGCTTGTGTTTTTCATCGTTTTCGTCATTTCACAGGTTATTATTAGTAATTTTACTGAGGGAGCTAAAGTCTCCATTCAAGACAGCATTGGGCTTGTTTTTTTACTGCTGTTTTTATATTTTTTAAAAAGGTCATATAAATAGAGGTAAAGATTAGTTAAAATAAATTTCCGAACATCACGAATACCCACAAAAAAAACCCTGCGGTAATTACTTCCGCAGGGTTTTAACTTATCTATGATTCATTAAATATAATCCGAAAGGATTATTGTCTCTTCCCGTGTTTTAATTCCTTTTTTAATATCTCTAACTCTTCTAACTTGCCATCAACTGCCAGTTGCGCTTGTTCTGCCCACGTGCTCGGGTCGGTGAATCCAAGGCGTTTGTTTTTTAAAATATCTTTAATAGTATCAGCAGATGTAGATGCCAATTGTTTGAAATCTTGAATACCATTTTCTTTCAAAACAGAGGCTATTTTGGGACCAATACCTTCTATCAAAGTTAAATCATCAGCTACTACCACCGAAGGCTTTGCTTTTTTGACAGCCGAACGGGACGTTTTTTCCACAATTTTAGCCGTTTGAGGTATTTCTGATACAATAGCTACTTCTCCTGAATCGTGCGCTTTAGTAACTACAATAATTTTTTTAACTTTCTCTTTTTTAGCCGCTTTAGTGACCTTGTCTGTATCTTTTTTATGTTTTACCTCTTCGTCTTCCGTTTTTGTTTTTACCACTATTTCTTTAAATAAATAAGGAACAAGAACTTTTTTAGCTGCCTTCAATGCTGCTTTAGCCGCCTTATGGCGAAGTTTAGCGCGGACAAAATCAATTTTTAAAGCCTTATATTCATCTTTTGTTAAAGAGGCTTTATTGCCTTTTATTAAGTTTTTAGCTTGTTTTCGTTCTGTGTGGTTTTGTTCTTTTGCATCTTTCAGCACTTGTATATCCACATTAATTTGTTCTGTAAATGATACAGAAGGAATGAGTTTTCTCATATTTGGAAATTTTTATTTTAAAGAATTGATATTATAACATTGCTTTTCAAGCATACTGCAAAATTATAAAACTTAACACAAAATTAATGTTAATTTTTTGATTTAGCCAAAAACTTAACATTGGACGCTTTTTTACTGAGGTTTATAACCCCGAGGACTCGGTGGAGGTATATAAAAAAGCCGCTTGAAGGAATACCCTCCAAGCGGCTAATAAAATTAACAAGTGTAATGTAATATTCTACAATTTGATAATAGACTGTGGCTCACTAACCCAGTTTTCACCTTGAATGATAAGGTAATAATTTCCCATTGTCATTTTAGATGTTTCAATATTAAAATTATTGAAACCTTTATTTAAGTCAACATTTTTTGATAGAATAACACTACCTTTTAGATCATAAATATTCAAAGTGCCTTTTCCTTCAAAAGAAGATTGTAACTCCACGTTCAATTTGTCATTCGTAGGGTTTGGAAATGCTTTTATGGATTCTAAAGCATTTTCAGCACCACCTTTGAAGTTATTATTGGTACAATTCGTTGCATGAGGAATGCTGATTGTGACTCTTCCACCATTTGAAGCCGAATTTTCAGTCATAATCATGGCTGTGGTGGATAAATTACCTGTATTGGTCATAGTGAAAACGCGTAGAGACAATTCGGCTGATTGACCTGGCGCAAGGCTTGGGATTGTCCAATTTTCACATTTAACACCACCTGCACAGAATTGGCTATAAAAACCAGTCGTGGCATTGGCACTGTTATAAGATGTGTTAGCAGGAAGCGGTACATTGATTTCAAGGTTTTCGGCAGCATACACATCTTCGTTTTTAACTGTAACCTTGTAAGTAATAAATCCAAAACGGCAATACTCTCTATCAGCTGTAGTATTGCTGATAGCCAATTTAGGTGCCCATAATTGGAATTTATCTAATTTCAAAAAGTCCTTCATTATCGGAGTCAAATCCGTATTATCCAATAAACCACGACCTGTGATGCGCGATGCAAACGAGCCACTTACGTTATCATCTGCTCCCACCCAAATATCCGCAGGGGTGTGATTGCCCGGTGTAGCACCTAATTTAGTACCATTGCCGTTCACAACGGGGTTTGAACCATAAGCGATAACAATTCTGTTGGCTGTTGCACTCGTCGGTCTGGGGAATTTATAGCCTTGGAAATCGTACATGGTATATTGTGGATACCACCTTGCACCCGGTGTTAAACCGATTGGATTTGCATTTGAGCCACCACCAGAAGCTGCTGTTTGAACAGGATTAGCCGCATAAGTACGGATTTTAGACGCATTATTTTGTAAATCTGCTTCATCATGTAAACCTACTACCGCCAAACCACCACACTCATGGTCAGCTGTACTGAAAATAAGCGTTTCACTTGAATTATCTCTCAATAATTCACGACCTTTTCCGATTGAATAATCGAAAGCCAATACTTCTTTTATCAAATAATCAGAGCCATAAATACCTGAAATAACAGGGGCTGTTGCAGAAGCATAAACAGCGTCAGGTGTTGGTGTTTCTTTATCTGAGCTTACAGACATGGTAGTTGTGCCCGCCGCGTAGCTGATGCCACCGGCATTCGCATGTTCCAAGTGGTCAATACGACCACCTTCCACCATTAAAAAGAAGCCTTTGCTACCACCTTTTCGTTTCAAGATTTCGATAGCAATTTGAGTCATATCAGCCAAACTTGGTTGCCAAGGGAAAGCTAATTGACGGTCTTGCTCGTAATCCATCATGGACGTAGCAAATAAACCAAGTAATTTGGCATTACTCGTTGGTGTAAATTGGCTTAAATCAATATTCAATAAAGCATCGCGGCTGTTTACGTATTTGAAGCCTCTTGCTTTTGCTGTTTCAACTAAATCTAAATCATCGCTTCTGTTACCCGCTACTTTTACAGCATTTCCTGCAGCATCTTTTACTGCAGCGCCTTTTGAATCCAGAACATTGCCATTAGCTGAAGCGACAGTGCGGGGTAAGAAATGGCGTGAACCACCGCCCAAAATAACATCCACCTCAACGCCCCGCTTTGGTGCAGGCAAAACCCAATGTCTGTTCAAGCTATCATACTTTGTCCCATAAAGGCTTCTGTACTGGTCTTGAGAAGAAGAAATATATTGCGCAGCAATCACATCTTCAATATCTCTATTCCAAACATGGCTTGCAAAATCTGCAGGCGTTGCGTGCGTGATACGAGTAGTAGAAACTATACCCACCGCATAACCTTGCTTTTTAGCATTTTCTAAAATAGTCTCAACTGGCGTGTTGGAGTCCATATTGAAAGCTACTGCTTCGTTGTGTACTTTACCTTTTTTACCACTGGCGTAAACAGTTGCACCCGGTGCCGAGTCTGTAATCCAAGAGTTCATAGAGTGTGTGGTAACAACTGTGTTATAACGTAAATTATCCGCCTGCATCAAACGGAAATTAGGGTCATCACTGAATCGAGCGCCATCTTGACCTTGACCCAAAGCCATACGTGCAGCTGTTTTTGGCGCAACACCATAACCGTCACCAATGTACACAATGACATTGCGCGGCTTTTGCGCTGAAATGATGCCAATAAAATTAAGGAGTAAAAAAATGAAAACAAAAATACGTTTAGTGATAAAACGATTCATAGCGGCTGATTTTAAATATTTAACAAATAGGATTAGTTTATATTAATGTAAAATTATATTTGTGACTTTAACAGAAAGTTAAGCCTATATTAAGTCAATATTAAGTTTAAAACTTATGCTTGATACCCCCTCAGTATCCAGCCCTTATTTCAGCATTTTCTTCCATTCATTTTTTGAAACCTTCAAAACGTGCAGAGCAGATGCCAACCAAAGATTACCTTTATCATCAAAATAGCCCTTTTTCCATATGCTCTCACCCAATAACGGATTTTTAATTTTAGATATAGCCGGT
This sequence comes from Saprospiraceae bacterium, assembly GCA_031424515.1. Taxonomy (GTDB): domain Bacteria; phylum Bacteroidota; class Bacteroidia; order Chitinophagales; family Saprospiraceae; genus JAAFJT01. Next base: position 5,430 of record JANPHO010000365.1, on the reverse strand, counting down.
TTACCTGCATTAGAATATACTTCAATCGAAGCGCCGTGTTCATGGTGTTCGGAGAGTTCTTTTCGATTCATAAAAATGAGGCCATCTTCAGTCAAAAAAAGTAAATCACCATCGGGTGTGCGTAAGGCATCAAAAATGGGGTTGCCTTTTTTACCCAAAAACTCAAAGCCCTCAGCGTGAGAGGATGTGTTTTTTTCATCAGCATTCAAAAAAGCCAAAGCCTCGGGCATAATCACCAATAGATGTTGCCCATCTATGCATTCTAAACGATTAACTAAGTTATCAGGAATTTCAAAACCGCCCACTCCTTCCTCTGCATACACCTGAATTTTACCTGTCTTATCCAATCGGATCAAGCCCGTATTTGTCCCGACCCACATATAACCACCACAGGCACATACATCCTCCGCTCGGATATGGGATACATAATTATTACTTAAGACGTCTTTTTTTAAGCTAAAAGCGCCATCGTCAGCCGTTGCTACGAGCAATTCCTGCGCTGGTGCGTTGGTTTGAAGGGACAAAACATCAATATTACCATCATTCAGTCCTTTCCAAAAAACAAGGTCATTCGTTTTTTCATCCAAATAAAACAGTTTATTAAAACCGCCTAACCAGACCTTATTGTCCACGAATGCTGCAGTATTTATCTTTTTATAAAATAGCTTGATTGGTTTCCATGCTTTTTTATCAAAACTAAAAATAGCCGTATCGCTAACTAATAAAAAGGTTTTTTCTGTTTTGATAAATGCAATAGGATTGATTTTTTTACTCATCTCTATCGTGAAAGTCTGAGCGGAGATGGAAAAGCAAGTAAAAATGAGTAGACTAAAAAGTGCTATAAATTTACGTAATTTCATATAATTAATTTTAATTTTTGAACACGCAAAATTCAAAAGCACTTCTAACCTTAATGTAAAGTTTATATTATGTTTGTGTTAAATTTTCGTTTCTAATTCTGCTGTCTCCTTTGTTTTTAAAAAAGCCAAAAATGCTTCCAAGGAATCAAACAAACCGTCATTATTATACAGCTCTAATTCTTCGCGGGTATGCGAGCCATTTGTCAAACCAAAAGACCAACAACCTGCCGCCCTACCCTCCATCAAATCGGATGGTGTATCGCCTATTTTAAAAACGTGGTGCGGATTTTTTACATTAAAATGATTCATCAACGCATATATCATAAAAGGTTGTGGGCGACCTTTGGGCACTTCATCGCTCGTGATGGAAAAATCAATGATTTCGCCAACTTTCCAATTCAGTTTATTCAATAAAATATCCGTCACTTGGCGGTAAAAACCCGTGTTCAAAGCAATTTTTATATTCTCTTTTCTTAAATAATCAAATATTTCCAAACAGCCTTGCGTGGGTTCTACGGGATGCGCATAATAGTATTCCTCTAATAGTGACTTGAATACAGAAAACGACCGTTGTGCTTTTTTCTCTACCCCCTCAGTATAAATACCCATTTCCTCCGTCCAAAGCGTGCGAAACACCTCAATTTTCGACCAGCCCATCATGGTATTAATCTGTTTTTTATCCCTTGAAATCCCAGTTTGGATTAGGGCATCATAGAAGCAATCCAGTACTTCATTATTATCTTTTATCGTCGTTCCCGACATATCCAAAACGGCGAGTTGTATCTTTTCCATCATTGGTTTTTATTGTTTGTTGTATTTTAAAAACACAAAATAAATATATAAAACCCTTTAGGATTCACTTCTGACGTTAAGTTTTGATTACCAAATCATTACGTTTATATTAAGTTTATTATAAGACATGGTGAATATGTAAAACAAGACTGATTTTTGGGGAAAATCTTGTATATATGAAGAATCGTCTTAATATTTGGCTCAAAAATGACATTGTTTTGATGTTTTGGGCTTCGATGGCAGCGTTCAGCACGTACTTTTGTATGTATGCTTTTCGCAAACCTTTCACGGCTGGCACGTTCGAGGGCATGACGGTATGGGGTATAGACCTCAAAATTATGCTCGTGGTATCGCAAGTATTGGGCTATATGTTTTCAAAGTTTATTGGTATAAAAGTTATCTCTGAAATGTCGCCCCGCAATAGACCCCTCAGTATTCTGGTATTGATTGGCTTTTCGTGGCTTGCTTTATTAGTTTTTACGGTTGTACCCGTTGAATGGAAACCTCTATGCTTATTTTTTAACGGCTTACCTCTGGGTTTGATATGGGGCATTGTTTTTTCATTTTTAGAAGGAAGACGCTTGACGGAGGCTTTGGGTGCGGGCTTAGCAGTGAGCTTTATCGTATCGTCAGGTGTAGTGAAAACAGTCGGTAAAACGTTGATGTTAAACTATGGTTTTTCTGAATTTCAGATGCCTTTTATTACGGGCGCCATCTTTTTTATTCCCTTACTTTTGTCGGTTTGGATGTTGGCGCAAGTACCCCCCCCCTCAGTAAGAGACGTTCAAAATCGCTCTCCACGCCAACCAATGACAGGAAAGCAGCGCCGCGCACTTTTCACTAAATACAGCTTTGGCATCGTTTCATTGACGGCTTTTTATTTCGTTTTGACCGCTTTTAGGGATTTTAGGGATAATTTTATCGTGGAACTTTGGCAATCATTGGGCTATAATAATCCTGAAATATTGACAACGGCGGAATTACCGATTGCTGTCAGTGTTTTAATAATCGTTGCATCTATGGTTTTTATTAGGGATAATGCGGTCGCATTTTGGTACAATCACCTTTTTATACTATTAGGCGGCATTACTTTAATGCTGTCAACTTATCTTTTTGAAAAAGGGCTTATATCGCCTGTTGGTTGGATGATTGCCATGGGGTTTGGTTTGTATCTCGCTTATATTTTATTTCAAAGTCTTATTTTTGAGCGCATGATGGCTACTTTTAAAGAAGTGGGCAACGTGGGCTTTTTGATGTACGTGGCAGATGCTTTTGGGTATCTGGGCAGCATTATGGTGATGTTTTACAAGCATTTTAGCAGTAAAACGTTTTCGTGGGTAGCATTTTTTGTTCAATCCAGTTATCTCGTTGGGGTGGCTTGTTTGATTTTGGTAAGCGCTTCTTTTGTGTATTTTTTTCAAAGGTATGAAACGCAAAAAATCAACCATCACGTCCAAGACCCGATTTTAAATTAAAAAACACATTTATTTTATGAAAAAATCAACTAAAGATTACGATATTATCATCGTTGGGGCAGGTATTGTAGGCATGGCAATAGCCCTTGCTAATGCTAAAAGAGGTAAAAAAGTAGCCGTTTTTGAAAGGCATCCACAAGCAATTGGGGCCTCAATCCGCAATTTTGGTATGGTTTGGCCTATTGGTCAGCCAGCAGGCAATTTATTTGACCGTGCCATGCTCAGTCGTGAAATATGGCTCGACATTTCAAGACAAACGGGCATGTGGGCGCGCCCAACAGGCTCACTACATTTGGCTTATCACGAAGATGAAATAGCCGTTTTAGAGGAATTTGTGAGCCAAAACAGGGACGCCGATTATCAATGTAAATTGGTAACACCTAAAGATATTCGCAGCCTTAGTCCCATCGCCAATACTGAGGGGTTGTTAGGTGGCTTATGGAGCGAAACCGAGGTCAATATTCACTCTCGAATTGCCATCCAAATGGTAGCAGATTATTTAAAAAAGAAATACGAAGTCGATTTTTATTTCAATACCGTCATCACTGATATTGAATTTCCCTATGCGCATACATTCGATGATTCATTTAAAGCGAATGAACAAATATACGTGTGCAGTGGTGCTGATTTTGAAACGCTATACCCCTCAGTATTTCAGCAATCGGGCATCACAAAATGTAAATTACAGATGCTTTCAACGGTTTCGCAAGGCGAGGATTTTAATATGGGCGCTATGTTGTGCGCAGGTTTGACATTTAGGCATTATAGTTCATTTCAAGATTGCCCGACTTTACCTGATTTGAGTGCTCGATATGACCGTGAGGAGCCCCGTTTTAAAGAATACGGAATCCATGTTTTACTCTCTCAAAACTCCTGGGGACAACTGATTATCGGTGATTCGCATGAATATGGCTTGCACCTCAGCCCATTCGATAAAGAAGAAATCAATGATTTGATATTAAAATATTTGAAAACGTTTACAAAAATCCCCGATTTAACCATTGCCGACCGTTGGAATGGCATTTATCCCAAACTACCTGGGCACACAGAGTTTATTTGTGAACCTGAAAACGGGGTCACTATCGTTAATGCGATGAGTGGCGCTGGCATGACGTTGTCGTTTGGTTTGGCGGAAGAAATAGTGAATGGTTTGCTTGTTTTTTAAATACTTTGTCTCAGATTACCATCAATTCTCAAAATTATCCTTCGGTGACAATTTTGGGAATTGATGGTAATTTAACCTCATAAATCGATATTCCTTGTTCAATATTCTCTAATCTTTACCCCCCTCAGTATCCCACCACTTTACATTAACTTAACAAAAACTGAACAATAACTTAACTCTAAAAACGCAATCCAACCAATTGGTCAAGCCTAACTTTGCCGTGAAAATAATTTACAATTTTTATAACCAAACCGCTCACTGTTTTATATTTCTATCATCTAAAAAGTAAAGCTATGAAATTTTTAAACTCACTCACTAGAGTTGCTCTGGTTGGGACGTTCCTCCTATGCTCAATAGTGATGAACGCTCAGATTAAGGGCAAAATTCTCTCAATTGATGAAAATGCTCCTCTCCCAGGTGCATCGGTGACTGTAAAAGGTACTACCAGAGGCACTATTTCGGATATTGACGGTACTTTTAGCATTGTCGCTAAAGACGGAGACATTTTAATCATCAGCTTCATTGGCTATGAAACTACCGAAACGCCAGCACAAAACAACATGACTATTTCTTTAAAATCACAATCCAGCGTTTTACAAGAGGTAGTAACAACGGCTTTAAACATTCAAAAAACGAAAGCCTCTACGGGTTTTGCGGTTCAAGAAATTAAAGGAACAGAACTCCTAAAAGCGCGTGAACCTAACCCCCTCAACAACCTTGTGGGCAAAATAGCAGGTTTGAGTGTGGGTGCTTCGGCTGAATTATTGGGTGCGCCAACCATTTTACTGAGAGGGCGTACGCCAATCTACGTTGTGGACGGTGTGCCTATTAAAACGGATTTATGGAACATCAGCACGGACGATATTGAAAATATTACGGTGTTGAAAGGACCTTCGGCTTCGGCTTTGTATGGCTCGGCTGGTCAGTTTGGGGCAATTCAAATTACAACAAAAAGAGGCTCTAAAAAGGCAATGACCGTCGAGTTTTCAAACTCTACCATGGTTGAAAACAGCTTTTTGACGATACCTAAAGTACAAGACCTTTATGGTCCGGGCGACCACGGTGTGTACGCTTTCGTTGACGGCAAGGGTAAAGGCAAAAATGACGGTGATTATGATGTTTGGGGACCTAAATTTGA
>JANPHO010000364.1:0-2470 GCA_031424515.1 Saprospiraceae bacterium | reverse complement strand
TTCGGCACTTTTAACCGTGGAATTAAGCCAATACATTGCTCGACAATTGCAGGAATATCAGCCCGATGAAATAGTTAAAATTGGCATTATTTGTCCTTACAAAGCCCAGGCGACGCTGGTGGATAAGGTTTTGGCGGGTTTGCATTTGCGTTTTAAAAATATTAAAATTCAGACTGGAACGATTCATAGTTTTCAAGGCGATGAATGTAACATCATTTTCTGCCTTTTTAATCCGCCACCTAATATTTCAAAAAGCCCAAATGCCTTTTTAAATAAAAAAAACATACTCAATGTGGCAATTAGTCGGGCGAAGGATTACCTCATTATACTGATGCCCAACGATGAAACGACGAATATTGAAAACCTCTATCAACTCCAACGACTGAGGGGTATCATCAAATATTACCTTGCGGGCGTGTGTCAATATTGGACGGCAAGCCAAATCGAAGAAATTATATTTGGGCAGCACGATTATATCTACGAAAACTCATTCGTCACCACGCACCAAAGCGTGAATGTCTATACTGAACCTGAAAAAAAATACGAAATTCGGGTAGAAGAGGCGACGATTGATGTGCAGGTGAATTTTGTGAAATAGGGTCTAAAATAGCATTATTAGAGCTTTTATACTGAGGGGGGGGTGGTTTTTAGTTTTTTTAAAAGGAAAGGCGCTTGATATTTCAAAGCGCCTGCTTCTGTAGATTGTTTAAAATATGCATTTGGTATCAGGGGTTTTTGTGGTTATTAATGTGATTATAAAATATTGCCGGGGAAGATTATTTTAATTTTATTCATTTCCATTGGGCAAAATGGGTGTTCTCAACATACGCTTTTCAAAAAAAATCCATGAAAGACATGGTTAATGGAATTAATAATCGGGTTAAAAAATGTTGACTTTAGGATATTTAACAGATAAAATAAAATCAGTAAATCTGTTAATAAAAGCCGTTTCTCATTTCAATAGTATGGTTAATCTGTTTGGGCTAAAAGCACTTACTTTTAGCTTTTCAAGAAATAAACACTTTCTTACCCTAAAGATATCTTTCAATAACGAAAGGGTAAAAAAAAGGTGTGAAACGCGCTGTACAAAGGGTGAAATGGGCTGGGCGAAGGGTGAAATATTTTGGGGTTGAGAAAACTTATAAAAAATATCTATTACATAGTAGGTAAAAATTTTATAAGTTCGTCCGCATAGCTTTTTGTGATAGGGACTTCTATGTCTTGAATATAAACACTAGTCGGATCTAATCGGGTCATATAATCCAGATTGACAGCGTAGGATTTGTGGGTGCGAAAGAAGTTCTTTTTATTTATTTTCTCTAAAAATTGACCTAAATTGGTTCGAACCAATTCTTTTCGGCTCGTGGTATGGATTTCAACATAGTTGTTTTCAGCTTTCATCCAGAGAATTTCTGAAAGGGGCAATTTGATATAGCTATATTTATCTTTTATGAAAAGGGCATCTTTTATGACCAAATTCTCGGTTTCTTCGGTGGTCGTTGTGGCAGAATCTTCCTTTTTTGCCAAATTCAACATGGCGATTTCTATGGCGGTGTATAATTGACCCTGCTTGAAAGGTTTGACCAAATAATTAATGGGGTGCGTCTTTTTAGCCCGCTCGATTGTAGGCCCATCCGCATAAGAAGTCGTAAAAATGAAGGGAATATCAAATCTTTTATTGATTTCTTCTGCCAAATCAATGCCGTCCCGTTTGCCGCCCAGATTCACATCCAAAAGGATTAAATCAGGCTTTTCAGTCTCTAATATCTCGATAGCTTCCTCAAAATCTATGGCAGAACCGATGACCTCATAACCAATCCTTTCCAGCATATTGGTCATGTCTTCCGCTATAATTAATTCATCTTCAACAAGAAGTATTTTTAACATAGTTTCTATTGATTCTATTGTGCGATTTTATTGAAAAACCTTGAAATACTGAGGGGGTATAGATACAAATGTTGGAGAGTCTTAAAATTACTAAAATATCCATCAATTCGCTTGAAAAGCCCGCATATCTTTAAATTTTACGATAAATGAAGCACCTTCGGATGAATCGTGGGGCTTGGTTGAAAATTTGCCTCTTAACTGACGGCTCAATATATTCACCAATTTCAAACCCAATGATTTACTTTTAGTCGGGTTAAAATCAGGCGGTAATCCAGTGCCATCATCATCCACGTGCAATTCATAATCTTCGTCATTAATGGCTTTAATCCCGATTTTTATTTTTCCCGAATTTTGCTGTTCAAAAGCGTACTTATAGGCATTTGACACCAATTCATTCACAATTAAGCCCAACGGAATAGCGGTATCAATGTCAAAATTAATATTATCGGCTTCTACTTCCACGGTTATTTCTTTGCCCTCTTTTAAAAACATTTCCGATAAATATACCACCAATTGCTGTAAATAATTGGCAATATCCACGTTACTCAAATGCTCCGATTGATACAAATTTTGATGAATTAAA
>JANPHO010000363.1:0-15293 GCA_031424515.1 Saprospiraceae bacterium | reverse complement strand
TATCTTTTGTGGGTTTGGATTAAACCGCTTTTGAGCTATATCCAAAACCTCCAACGCATCGAGCCGACCCCAATCTTCCCAATTAAAACCCCTCGGACGGCGGTTTGTGGGCGCAACCAACGTCCCCCAATCTTTTTGTTTATAGGCGCGGGCTTGCCCGATTGCCTCTACACCTGCACCATGAACGGATAAAAACAAGGCGGATTCAGCCGTTGGCGTACCCGTTTGCGGCGCAACGGCATAATATTGAACGCTGCCATCAATGGCACTGATAAAAGTACTGCTGTGGTGCTCCGTCTCAGAAACAGCGTTCAAAACGATGGTTTTTTGGTCTAAAATGGTGTTATTTTCAAGTAAAGTTGTGGTGCAATTCACATCGCCTTTTTGCGTAATTTTAGACACATTCATTTTAAAAGGCACTTTTCGTGTGGTCATTTGGCTAATAATCGGCACGTCTGACACCATCGAATTGCCCTCTATCGTGGTTTTTATTTTCAAATTTTTAAGCGGCTTTTCTGTCAAATTGATTAAAACAATGCCGCCGAGAAGCGGTTCAGATGTTTTTTCTATTAAAATATGGGGCAAAGTGGTATCCTTCGTGCTGATAAAAACAGGCTTTTCAGGGAAAATCAATTTAGCTGTAACGCCTTGAAACTGTCCGCCAAAACCGACCCGCAGATATATTTCATTCAACCCTTTTTTGATTTTAACGGGTTGAAACAACCATTCATGGCGGTTCACATCGCCCGAAAACGGTACGCCATTGAAAAACATACCTGCATGACCTAAAGCATGAAAAAGTGCCATTTTTTCCTCTTTTGAGGTATAAGTGAGGTACAAATAGCCATTATTCAAAGACGCATCACGCAAGCGATTGGTAGTATCGGCTTTGATGCGCTGCCATTTTATGGGTTTGCCTTGCTTGTCATTTGTTAAAATCCCCCCTTCGATAGGTTGCGCCAATTTGCCTTGAATGAGTTGGTGCGCAAGCAAATCGGTGAAAATGGCTTCCCGCCCATATTGGTGGCAAGATCCTGCGCCTAAGCCTTCGGTGAAGTTATAAGCAGTTTGTGCTTGGGAAATATTGAGCGTTAAAAAAGCTATTGCATAAAATAGCTTGTGTGGTTTTATCATGTGTTTGGTTTTATATTTTTATAAATCAACTAAATAAAAGTCCTAAGAATATAAAAAACTCACTTTATACTAATCTTTTGCCCTTCTTTCGTTCTAATAACAATAATTTCACTTTCTAAAACATAAGGCGCAGAACACGTAAATTTAGCCTTATTGAATGGATTTTTAAGCCTTAAAATGCCGCCTTTTTCAGCAAAAATGTCTATTTTAGACATATTACCGTTTTTCATTTCCACTGAAAAAATAAATGCCCCCTCAGTACGCAGCTTGTCAAAACGGACATTTTGCCAATCTTTTGGAATTGCGGGGAATAAGTGAATGATGCCCGTATGGCTTTGTAGTAACATTTCTTGCACACCCGCCGCAAAGGCAAAATTGCCTTCCAATGTAAACGGGCGATAGGTAAATTTTGAATAACCCTTGCCCGATTGGTCGCCATTGACGTGAAAACTATTTTTTAAACAAAAATTATCGGCAAATAGGCGCAAGGCTTGGGCTGCGCCTTCGCCGTCAAAAGCCCGTGCCCGAAGGTTGCCAAGCCAACTGAATGAATAGCCACAAAACCAATCAGAACCGTATTTATCCAACGTTTTTAAGGTGTTTTTAATGGTATTTTGATCCTTTTCGCCCTTCGACCAGTCCACAATACTGAGGGGGTGAAACGCCATCAAATGCGAAAAATGGCGGTGTGAACTTTCATAAGGCACGCCTTTGGCGAAGGTAAAACCTGCTGTTTCATCAATATCAAAATCGCCCCATTCGGAATTTATTTTCTCCCAGTGCTGGGCTTCTTCGGTTTTGTTGAGCTCGGTGGCGAGTTCGGCTGTTTTTTCAAAAGTCCATTTTATGAGCGCCAAATCGTAGTTTGTCATGCTTGAAAACCACGCTTTTCGAGAATTGTCGAAAATTTCGGGGCTACTACTGAGAGGTAGTTGGCGTTGTCCATTTTCTGTTTTAATAGATATTTCTTCTAAAAAAATAGCCACATTTTTAAGAAAAGGATAGGCTTTTTGGCTTAAAAATGCCCTATCCATCGAATATCGCCATTGCAAATAATAATGATGCGCCAACCAAGGGGACACCGTTGGACTGAACGCATATTGTATCCAACCACCCATCGGCTGCCCCTTTAAAGTCGAAACACCCGGAATATTAATGCCTTTTGCTTGAAAATATTGTCGGGTATAGCGTTCAAATTCGGGTTTATTGCGCTCTAACCATTCAATAAAACCCTGCGCTTGCGTCAAATGATTGCTGCTGTATGACGACCAATAACTCAATTGTGTATTCAAATCGTTATGAAAATCGCCTTTCCACGGGGGCAATTTGCCATTATCGGCAGTCCAAACGGCTTGAAGCGAGATAGGCGGTGCGCCGTTGCCCGTGGCGGCACCGAGTTTATAGGTTTCTAAAAACCATTGTTTATTCAGTATTTTATCGGGTAAAACGATATTGGATTGTGCCCAAAAGGTCTGCCACCACGCTTGGTGTGTTTTGAAATTTTGATTAAAACCTGTTGACATAGCGGTTTTTGTCACTTGTCCGGCAGGCGTTTGTTTTGCCCAATTCGGGAATTTTGAACTGATACTCCAACATCCCTCTATCTCCCCTTCCTTATTTTTGAGCCAACGCACGTTGATTTGATATTCAAAACCACCCCACCCTTTTTGCATATAAGATATAGATTGATTTTCCTTTAAAATAACGCCTTTTTCATAACCTAAACGCCTCAAATCTGCGCCCATAACTGGATTTATCGCGCCCATTTCACCTTTTAAGTTATAAGTAGGTGTGACCAATTCAGGTAAAATATCGCCTTTTAAACCTTTGAAACGAAACCAACCGATAGGGCTTTTTGCATTTATAAACGTCTCCAATCGTACCCCATTTTTCCAAACTACTTCACAAACGGCTTTATCCAAAAGCAACTCCACGGAAGCCACTTCGCCGAGCGATTTTATATCAAATTCCAATGCGCCCGCAGGCATTTTTGAGGATCCTGCACTGGTATCATAAGGCACGTCGAACATATCTTGCACCTTTTTATAGGTGTCATTTTTCCACTGTTCTTGCACCCATTTGAACGTCCATTCGGGTTTATCCAAATTGGTCATTGGGCGCAAATCCCAAAGGTCTGCCCTATCGAGCGACAAGCGCATTTTTCCTTCTTTTTGCCAAACCAATGCGCCTAAGATGCCGTTGCCAAGCGGCATACCTTCATCCCAAGAGGCAGCGAGATTGTTGAATTTTAGGTTAAATTCAGTAGGTGGGTTTTGGGCTTTTAATGGTATTTTAAACGAAAAAAGAATAATAAAAACAAGATGTTTTAATGTAATTTTGCTCATATTGATTGGTTTTAGGTTGAGAACGAAGGGGGTAAATTCCTTCATAAATGTTCAATAAGTGTGGTCGCGCTGTGACCATTTGACGTTATTTTTAAACAATAAATCCCTTTTACAGCCGCGTAGTCGAGTTTTATTGTCTGCTTTCCATTAGACAGCGAGCCTGTTTGGATAAGCCGACCCAACACATCGAATAGAGTGTAATTGGCAGCCTCAACGCCTTGATAGTCAATTTCAAAATGATTAGAAAAAGGATTGGGATATGTTTTTATGTGCTTTAAAAGAGCGTTTTCCTCTAAACTACTTGCTTTTGGCAAACAAAATGGAGTAATTGTTATCAAATTGGCAAAAAACGAAGCCATATTGCTTTCACGCAAAACGGTATTGTCGTAAGCATGGCAAGGATTATTCACTTGGTCAGCACAACTGCCTGTACCAAATAAAAAATTGAATGGAAAATTGGTTGCCGTGTATTCACTTTTGATGTTATAACCATAACCTCGATTTGTATTCCAATTGGCAAAGGCTCGGCTGCCATAAACTTTAGGCGTATTGCTGATTGCAAAACAGTTGTAACCATTCGTCATGCACCATGATAAGCCTTCATAAACATTGCCCGAATCAATGGGCACAACAATATCACAAGGTTGGTGAAATGAATAAATGGCGGGTTTGGGCTTACCTGCTTTACTCAATTTCAGTAAGTCATTCGCCATAGCACCATAGATATTACCAATGCCTTTTATCGTAAAATTGATATTTGTTGGCTCAATTGTACCTTCAAAACTGCCTAAATCGGGTCTTACTATCGTCGTTTGAGAAAATGTTTCTTGGACATTATAAACACAATTAGCCGTATTTGTGTGTGGTTTTGGGGCATTTGCTATTGCAAAGGCTTGCGGAAATTTTTCAGCCGTTGTATCCATTAAAGCTGTACCTAATGCCAAAAAACCACCCGCACTTTCACCCGCAACGAAGATATGACTCGTATCAATTCTAAACTGTTGATGCCGATTGACGAGATATCTAACAGCACCTTTGGCATCTTGAATACCTCTAAAAAGCGACCGATACCACTCTGTGCTATCGGTTGCAAAAACACAAGAGTAGTTCGGATAATTGCAATTCCACGCAATATCATCGCTGATAAAGCCTAAACGGTAGTCAATTGTTGCGGTCACATAACCTCTTTTCGCAAATTGTTTGCATAAATTGACGATACTTGGGTCATTTTTATTGCCCGCCAAAAACGCCCCACCATGCATAAAAACCAAAAGTGGTCTTCTTGAAGTAACTTGTTGGTCACTACAAATTGGCGAATAAATATCCATTTTTAGCGATTCTGTTCTGCCATTAAAATTGACAGCTGTTCCATAAGTGACATTTAAGGTGCTGTCATAAGTATATTTTTTATCAAGCCATTGTTGTGCATGGACATATACGAAAGCGCATAAAAGTGTTGTCGTGAGAACAAAATTCTTCATGATTTTTGATTGATTTTATAGTTAAAATGACTATAATACTGAGGGGTTCACACCCCATCAGGATACGGAATTGGCTTGCCCGTTGCTTTGAAAGAGGGCATTTCAGCACGTCGTTCTTTTAGCTTTTGGGTGAGTAATTTCGCCATTTGTTTCAATTTTTTAGGCTCTTTTTTAGCTAAATCACGGATTTCACCAATATCATCAGCCAAATTGTACAATTCCAATTGGCTTGTTTTATGAAAATAAATCAATTTCCAATCGCCTTGTCGGATAGCACTCACCCATGATGTGCCATGAAAATTCTTATTTGTCCAATTATTCGGATAATGCCAAACGAGTATTTTTTTATCATCTTTTTTAGTTTTATTTTGAAAAAAGGGCATCAAGTTTTTGCCATCAACGGTCTGTATCGTCGTGTAATTTTTGACACCTGCCATATCTAAAACCGTTGGAAAAAAATCATCAATATGCACATATTGACTCGAAACACTGCCTTTTTCGATGTTTTGACCCGACACCAACATCGGCACGCGAATACCGCCTTCATACAAAGAGCCTTTTCCCTGTTTCAAAGGCAGATTTTGGGTATGCACTTCGCCACTGCGTTGTGGTGTCAAACTCAAACCGCCATTATCGGACATGAAAATAATATAAGTGTTTTTATCCAATTTATTCTCCTCCAAATAGTCCATCACATCGCCCAAACTTTTATCCATGCCTTCGATGAGCGCAGCATATTTGGCTTCGGCATCAGTCAAGCCTTTATCTATGTATTTTTGATAAAAACGTTCATCTTTATCGAAAGGCAAGTGAATGGCATAATGGGCAAAATACATGAAAAAAGGTTTGTTTTTACCTTGATTTTCCTTCAAAGCAGCAATTGCCTCAAGGGTCAAAGCCTCTGTGAGGAATATATCTTTGCCATAATATTTCTCTAAATCCCGCACACCCCAAGTTGTATCTTTTGGGTTATTTCTAAAGTTTTTTGCACCTAAAAAACTACTCGGATGCCCTGCAGCTGTGCCAGCTATGTTTTTTTCAAAGCCGATACTGAGGGGGTCGGCGGCGGGTGTGCCAAAGGGTGCAAAATGCGCCTTGCCACAATGCAGTGTAAAATAACCCGCTTGCCGCAACAGTTCGGGCAACGGTGTGGCATAAACTGTTTTGTTAATATCTTTTACGGGACTCATGCCGTTGAAATTCCATTTGGCGGGTATCAAAAGGCTATCGGGATTGTCCGTTGGCGCGTCTTTTTTAACATTTGTCCAATTCGTCACATTATGCCGCGCCTCATTCATGCCTGTCATCAAACTGACCCGCGAAGGTGTGCAAACGGGATTGGCGTAGGCGTTTGTCATTTTCATACCATTCCGAGCGAGGCGTTCCATATTGGGCGTATGATACCGTTGATTTAAAGGCGTAACCTTGTCCCAAAAAGGCACAGAACAGTCTTGCCAGCCCATATCATCTACAAAAAAAATGACGATATTAGGCTTACTCGTTTGAGCAAAAACAGTTTGAAAAAGGCTCAAAAAAGCGATGACGATATAGAAAACGATATTTTTCATGTATCCAAAATATTTTTTATTGAAAATTTTGTTGAAAATACTGAGGGGTATCAAAACACCGCAAAACGCTTGATTTTCGCCTTGCCCACTGCCTGTACTATTTCCAATGCCACTTGTTCGTAGTTTTGTTTTTCAAGAGGGTAATCAAAAATGAAGCGGTGTCCGATGCACGAGCCTTCAAACACCGTTTCCCACTGCCCATTTTTTTTACCTTTTATCAAAAATGACCGCACTCTCTCGCCTTGTTCAATAGCCTCTTCTACGACTATTTTTTTTACTATTTTCCCCTTCGGAATATCCAAAATAAGGTTATCCGATGTATTATTTTTTTCAGATAAAGCATTGCCATACAATACTTTAAGTTGATTGCCGAAAGCGAAAAGTGTATCAGCATCTGCTTTTGGCAAAAGTCCTTTATCATCGGGTGTTAAGCCCAAAATGAGCGATGTATTATGCCCAACCGACTTATCATACATCGCTAAAAGGCTTTTGACGGGAAAAATATGCGCTTCGTCATTGGGTTCCCAAAACCATTCGTGCCGCCCTTTGTAACCACGCAAAGGCGCATCAGACATAGCAGGTATATAATATTTGCCATCGGGATAGCCGTATTTTATGGGTTTAAAATCTACTGCATCACCTCGTTTATTGAACCAAACAGAATCCGTGAAAGTACCCCAACAAGGATATGGCACAGTACCAGATTCTGAACCGCCCCAACGCATATCCGCCCGTTGTAAATTGTGGTAAAACAAACATTTAGGCTGATTTTTTTCGACAATTGACAACACCTCTGGACCACCTTGCGCGGGTCCATGTGCGCCACCGTCAAACCAAATAATTGACCAATCGCCATAGCGCGTACACAATTCTTTGACCATGCCTTCGCACATTTTATTGTAAAACTGCTGCCTGTTTTTTGCAAATTCGGTATCGCCTTGCACCTTAAAATCGTGCACACCCATGAATGAATTCCACCGAATACCGACAAAAATACCTGCTTTTATGCGATATTTTTGACACGATTTGACAAAATCTCGGACAATATCGCCTTTGCCATTGCGCCACTTAACCGCTTTCAAACAATAAGGATTGACATCGCTTTGATATAAAGCAAACCCCGTTTCGTGCGTAACGGTCAAAATCGCCATTTTAAACCCCGCTTTTTTAATCGTTTTTATCCATTGGTCGGTATTCAATTCGGTTGGATTGAAAATATTGACATCGGGAATGGGTTGTATGCGGTTATTGCTTTGCACGTAATTTTTACCATCAAAAACGTGTAAATCGTAACTCAAAAGAGCCACCAATTCGGCATCTTGCCAAGTCATTTGTGCCGCAGTTGGCAATGGCACATCTTGCCCTTTCAAGATAAAGATGTTGATAAAAAGGGTGAATAAAAAGAGCATTTTTCGCTTCATTTTGTTTGTTTTTATCGAGAAAATAGACGTTGTACTGAGGGGTGCTTCACGCCCTTTTCGTCATACATGTATATTAAACGTTGCCGTCAATGGTGCTGATAAATTTGATGTTGTAGTGTTTTTTTTCATGTATTGACATTGGGCATTTTAGCAATGGCAGATAAAAAGCCTTTGCTACCGTTTTTAAAGATGGTGATGTCTTGAGCTGTTCCTATTTGAACAGTTAGGAGTATTAAAATTAGAATTTTATACAATTTTATACAATTTCATTCAATTACTGATAATGATTAAACTTATTATTGATTTCTGATTTCAAAAATATACTTTCCTGACAGAGCGAATAAACGCAATTGACCCGCTTGCTTTGAAAGTATCTTAATATCAGAATTTTTGCTTATTTTCTTGCCCGATTCATAGACGATTTGATTCGCTGAAACGGGCAAAATAATATCTGCTTGCGTGTTAACAGGAATTTCAACGACTATTTGCAAGACCGAATTCTCTTTGTGACTCCATGAAAAACCCACTTTCCCATAAGGCGAATTGAATGTAGAAGTTTGTTCTTTAAGGACATCTGTTAATTGAGGCACTATAAGTAAGTGTTTAAAAGCCACCGATTTTTCCACCTGACGGATACCAGCTACGCCTGTGAAAAACCAGCCGCCTCCAGATGTAAAACAAGAGTGAATATTAGACCAATAGCCATTCCACTGTTCCCAACAAGTGTTTGCTCCCTGTGCAATCATATAACCCCAGCCTGGATATGTTTTTTGTTTCATCATTAAATAAACGAGGTCGGAGCGACCTGTTTCAGTAAGATGTTGTAGCATAAAATAAGTCCCCAACATACCCGTATTCAGGTGTCCATCATTGGTTATTTTTATCGTATTTTCAAGATTTGTAAAAACCCTGTTTTTTTCATCTTTAGGTGTAACATCTATCAATAAGGGAAATGAAAGGTAAGGCTGCTCTCCGTTGGCATAAATTCCTTTTTCGGCATTAAAATAATTTTTGTGAATTATATTTTTTAAAGTTTCAGATTGCCTTTTATACTTTTGGCTATCATTGGTTTTTCCCAAGACTTCGGCACATTCTGCGAGGATATTGTATAAATATATCTTATAACAATTATTAAACACTTCTTTTTCGGTATTCCCCACTTTATCTTTCGAGTCCATTCCCCTTCCTGGAGGAACCCAATCGCCAATAAATCCCCATTCTTCATCGCCATAATGCCTTAAAATGCCTTCTTTACTTTTTGTTTCCAAAAAATCAATATAACGCACCATTGAGTTATAGGTAGAGCTCAAAAAAGTGGTATCTCCATAATATTTAAAAATTTTCCACGGCAAAACAACACCTGTCCCTCCCCAGCCTGGTCCGCCACCAGCACCATACGGAGAAGGTGCCGTATGGAGAAAATCACCATCGGCATTTTGCCCAACAATCCAATTAGATGCCCATTTTTTATAATAATTATAGAGGTCAAAATTATAGATACCTGTTTCTACCGCCACCTGTCCGTCGCCATACCCAAGGCGTTCACGGTGCGGACAATCCACATAATATCCACCAATATCTAAACTACGAAATGTGAAACGGTTTAATTCATAAATAGCATTCAAATCACTATCAGAACATGAAAAATGCCCCGCTTCGGCAATATCTGATTCTATCATATATCCCGTTATATCCTGCAATTGAGGTTTGCTCTTTAATCCTTGAATAATTACGTAACGAAAAGCGTGAAAATTAAATTTAGGGCAGAATATTCCACTGTCTGCACTGGAACATATATAAGCATCTCTTTGATTAATAGCCTCGTTGCCAAAATCCCAATTATATTTTGATTTTCTTTCTGGCGTTTTATTGCAAAAATCTGAGTAAATGAAATCTATTGTATCTCCTGGATTTTGATTTTTGATTTTCATTTTCATCCAGCCCGTAAAATTCTTACAAAATCAAGCAACCAAACATCTTTATCAACTTCCGAAATATTCTTTACTAAAATGGTATCAGAAATAATATTGGGTCTGCAAATTTGAGATTTAGTGGCGGCTTTGGGCTTAGGCATAGAGATTGTATGCGTTTTAATCTTATCTATTGACCAATCACTGATGGAAATTCTACTGTCAATCAATTCACCGCCCATATCATTCTATCGCCAGTTACCAATTTGGCTGATATTGCTATTGGCTGTTCGCCAAGTTGTGTCGGAAACGATGACCGTAGAACTATGATTTGACCTAAAATGTGCTTGAATACGAAAAACAGGTGATTTATGAATAACACCAGGCAATCCAAATGAATACCAGCCTCGTCCAGTCCATAAACTGATAGTGTTTTCCCCAATTTTCATAAAATCTTTGATATTATAGGTAAGGTAGTAATTTTCAAATCGGAAATCACTGACAGCGGGCGAAAGAACATCGTTCCCAACTTTCTTTCCATTGACGTAAAGTTCAAAATATCCTTGGCAATTCACAAAGACATGCGCTAAATCAGGGATTTTATCAATCCTGAATTCTTTAAGAAAAACGGGAGAATAAACAGAATCAGGAGAACTTATCCAGTCTGCTTGCCAATCATTTTCACTCAATAAGCCCATCGAAAAATGATTCTCCTTCGACCAGGAACTTATTTTTCCATTGTTGTCCCAAATCTGAACCTTCCATTTATAGGCATTAACCGATTTTAAAAGTTTCCCTGCATACTTTACAAGAATATTATTGTCTGAAATAACCTTTCCCGTGTTCCAGCAAGTATCTTTTGTATTTTCAGACCATACAACAATTTGATAGGCGGTCTGATACTTTTGCCTGCTTTCAGATTTTAATTTCCATGAAAAAGCTGGCTTCTCTGTGTCAATGCCAATTGGATTAATTTGCTGGTCAAGTGAGGTTTCGTAAATCGTAACATTTGAATTGTTTTGCGAATGGCAAGGCGGGATATTTGCCGTTAGTAAAGTAAATCCTGCGATTACAGCCTTTAAAGATGTAATCATTATTTTTATTATGTTGTTCATATTGTTAATTTTTTATATTATTCATTCTAAAAATTTAGCATGATATGTAAAAAGTATGGCAGATTTCAACACACTTTAACCACTTCCATATTGAGCAATGCACCCAATTTTTCAATTTTTGAACTGATATGTCCTACGCCAACGGCACAATGGTGGGCGGGTCCATGACTGTTCCAATTATTTATAAATTGCCTTGCGCCAATCGAGAATTTATACCGACTATTGGTATTGCCAATTTCTAAAATAGCCCCTGCCACCGATTGTCCTTCGGCGACCAAAAGCATCAAGCCGCCTTTTTTCTCAACGACAGACAATAAGGTGACTGCCCCATTTTTCACTTGCATTTCGACCGAAACACCTTTGCCAACTTTACCATGATACACTTTCAATGGACGCACTTTGGTTTTTCCTTTGGCGATAGCGATATGCCCCGGTCCATCATGCCCCATTAAAACAACATCGTCTTTAAAATCCATCGCATAATACTCTGTAAATGAACCACCTACGCCAAAACTGTCCATGATTTTCATGGCTTGGGCATTCTTGATTTCATACTCACCCGCTACGGGAACACCGTTAGCCGTTAGTAAAGAGTTGCCCAAAATGGTCGAGGCTATGGCTTCTTCATTCTCTGGATTGCCCGTACCTTTGTAGTAATACGCCATCGAACCGAGCTTGTATTTTTCGACCAATTTATCTAAAGCAATCGACGTTTTAGCCGAATTAATGAGGTCTTCGACGGGACAATCGGCTTGAATATCAAAGGTTTCATCGAACAACATTAGGCGATTTTCGATGTCTTCTTCCGTAATTTGATGCCTCAAAACGGCTAATTCTTCTACTTCTAAAAGTTCGATATGCCCACCAAAATAGGCGTATTGTTGGGTCAAATCGGTATAAATATCCAACATACCACTGTAATAATGCCCCATGCAGCCGAGACGATTATACGCCATGATGTGCTTGACTTTTGCCGCTTCAATCCACTCTTTGACTTCATTCCAACATTCGGGGTCTTCGTGCAACATCCCCGTTATTTGATGAAATTTGATGCCGCAACGGTTAAAAACATTGGCAATTTCAGGCACAGGACACGCCGAACAATAGGCTAACCACTCGCCCGTCATTTGGGTACGGTCGGTCATTTTATTGAAATGAGCATAATCAATCGCCGCTTCGGGTGCTAAATTTAGGATAATCACAGGCACATTCGACCTTTGCACAACGGGCAAAACTGTTGAAGACAAAGCATAAGTCGTGACGTAGAGAAAAATCACATCTACATCTTCTGTTTTAAATAATTTCCCTGCGGCAAAGGCTTTGTCGGTATTATCCACCAAACCCGCATTGACTACTGAGGGGTGTGTTGCCTTTAATTTATTTTCGACTACTTCTAAATAGCCTTTTAAGCGGTCTTCCAAACCTGCAAATTGTTCCCAATAAGTATCTAACCCAATAGAGAATAAGCCAATTTTAAAATTACTATTCATTGATTTTCAATCTTTTAAGTCAATTTTTTAGATAATTATTGGAGTATAAAATACAAAAAGATTATGGCGGTTATAATGCGTAATTGATTTTTCATAATCCTTATCATTTTTCAAAAAATACTGCGAGGTCTTACCGCACCACAATTTCATCCACAAAAACCCACGAACCACCACCCGCCGATGGATGCCAATTGAACAGTTTTTTAGTGCCTTTTACCGCAAATTTGACGTAGCGACAAGTGCCAATATTTTTATCAAAACTGAAATTATGCGTGACTTTTTCTTTGCGTTGGTCACCTTCAATTGTTTGCGTTTCGAGTGTGCGGTAATTCACGCCATCTTCTGAGACCGAGCAAGTGACAGATTTTGGGTGCAAAATCCAGCTTTTAGGGTCGTAAAGTGTTGAAATTTGAACTTGTTTAGGTTGTTTTACCGTTTCAAGGTCAAGCACGAGGTCAAAATCTTGCGCTTCCCAACCGAGCCAATGCGCTTTATAATCGTTTGCACCTTGTACGCCGTTTGTTAAAATCGCCAAATCTGCGTTGCTGTATTTGGGCGTAGGCGCAGGATTTGCCGTCATTTTTTTGCGAAAAGCAACATTTCCTTCGACTTGCACATTGATAAACCGCTTTGTGGATTGATAATATTCTTCGGGTGTCAAACCCGCTTCGTTGATGTTTTTAACATCATTTTCCTTGCAAACAGCGTAAAAATCTTCCATTAATTGCTGCATTTCGGGTTTTAAAAGAAATTTTTCTTTGTCTTCTTGATAAAAACCGCGCGCGCCAAACATATCACTTTTACCAATTTCCATCATGGCGTATTGAATCGGCAAACGGCACACTTTTACGCGCTGATATACTGAGGGGTCTCCTTTTACGGCGTTTTCTGCGGCATCAAAATACTGATTATATTTTACCATATTTTCAGCCGATAAAAACGTCTTGGCATGAGACATCGGGTGTCCATAAATATCCAACCACTCGCCTGTTTTTTTGATTTCAGAAGTTAATTGGTTGATGTATTTTTGAATAAAAACACCGCCCGCACCATAATATCCATTCAAAAAATCGGTCGTAACGGAATCAACATTCACATTTGGATTCCATAACAAACGGGCAATTAAGTAGGCTTTTAAGGGTGAAAACTCATGTCCAATAGCCGCGTTTGTTTGTTGAAAATGAGCGTTCACATTGTTTTTTACAAAAAACTGAATATTTGGTTGCAGCGTGTGCAAGTTCGGGAAAGGCGTAATATGGTGCGAAAAATTGACTGTATAATCCCATAAATAAATGTTTTTACTGATTTTGCCCCAATCCGTAATGTCTCTTAGGAACGAAATACTGCGGGGGTCTTCCTCAATCGCTTTGCTGCGATTAAGCTCAATTGTGCAAAGCATAATTTGCACATTGTCGGCAGGTTTGACGTGTTTCGGTGCTTTGCGCGAATATTGATACGCCAAAGTTGAAATCATTTTATTGGGAAATTCAGCCGCCACTTTATTCACAAAATGGATAATGGGACCCGCCGCCGAGCCTTCATCAGCCGTTATTTTAGCGCATTTATCGCATTGACAATAAGAAAAATTATCGCCTTGACTGACTGACCACAGCGTTTTTTCGGGCTGTTTTGCCATTTCTTCCTTCAATTTTTTAATCGTTAAATTAAAAACATCGGCATTTGTCAAACACAACTGGTCAATAATTCGTTTGCCGCCCATCAAAGCAAAATATTCGGGGTGCGTTTCAAAATGTGTTTCCCACGGGACAAGGCGGTTGAAAGTATGCACATAATAACCCTTTGCAAATTCCTCATTGTGGTCATTCAATCGCTGCCAATTGCGATAGCCTTCGTTTTGCTGCGTCAAAACACCATTCACGATACGAATATTGTTTACAGGCTTATCCATTTCACATAAAACAGGCAGCGAAAGCATCGTTTTTTGAGGCATAATTTCCACATTTGGTGCATACATTCGGCTGCCAAAATATTTTTCAAGTAGATGCACAACGCCATAATACGCCCCTTTTTTTCCGCCATTCAGAATCAAAATATTATCTATTTGAACTGAAATCAAAAACGCATCGTCCGTCAATTGCTTTTTTTTTGCTTCAAAATCAGGTGTAAAATGCTTATTTAAGCCCTTTTTTATGGTCAATACTGAGGGGGTGATATAAACCGTATTTTTAAGATTTGGCTTATCTGTTTTCACAATTTGCAGTTCACAATGCGTCATTTTTTTGAAAGACGATTGCAACAATTCAGCCGCTTTGTTGTCCGCTTCACTCGCTTTGGCAGAAAGGGTAATAGTAAAAACAGATTGTCCATTATTAACCAAAAAGGCTTGTTTTTGGGCAAAAATACTGAGGGGTATGTTCAAAAAGAATAGGATAACTATTGGTTTGATAGCCATTTTAAATTTGTTTTAATTTTTGAAAAATGTTCAAAATACCTATCCACTAACTTCAATATTTCTCCAAAACCTGTTTATCTCTCAACAAAGCGTTTTTCAATTTTTGATAGGGTAATTGTTGCGGTGACACCTTGTTATCAATAGACAAAACGGCTGCTGTTGCTGCGGATTGCCCCAATATCATAAACACAGGCTCCATGCGGATAGAGCCGTATGCGATATGCGAACTGGAAATGCAAATAGGCACAAGTAAGTTCGTACACTCTTCCGCTTTTGGTAAAATAGAACCATAAGCGATAGAATACGGTCTATCGGGTCTTACAGAAATATCGCCTTCGTTCTGCACATAGCCTTCTGGGGTGACATAGCGTTGGGTATTGTGTGAATCTAAATTATAAGAACCCATACCCACAGAA
>JANPHO010000362.1:0-7024 GCA_031424515.1 Saprospiraceae bacterium | reverse complement strand
TTGATATTCGAATATTTCTTTTGAGACAACCCCTCAGTATTGACGCTTTTATTCACGGCTGTTTGGAAGGCATCAATGGAAGAGCGCAACCATGAATTCTCAAAAATACCATCCGACATCACCCGCAAGCCCCCTACACGTTTGACACCGCCGCTGTTGATATTTGAAAAACCTTCAAATATGCTTGGGAAACGATAACCACTTTGATACGACATACGGAGATGCATATTTTCAGAAGGTGAATAAACAGCACTTAATCGTGGATTAAATTTCCAATCAAAAAAGTCCGCTTTATCGGTTCTGATTGTAAAATTTAAACGCAGTTTATTATTCCAAATAACCTTGGAGGATTGGATGAAACCACCTAATTTGCCATAAACAAGGTTTTTATTGGATTCAACAGGGTTGATAAAATAGTTGCCATCAGGTACAATAATGTAATTCCGATAATCAAAACCCGCTTGAAGGCTAAGTTGATGTTGAATAGCGTTTTTAAAAAATTTATCTAAATAAACGACCCCCTCAGTATGAGAGAGTAGGGATTTCACACGGAGTGCGGCACCAATATCCCAATTATTGATTTCGCTTAATTCCTTTAATTTTTCGTTAAAAGCGGCAGTATTGGGTTGGAAACGACCTGCATCGGCTGCTAATCGAGCTGAATGGTGCGCCTCTGCTATTGGTGTGTTATTTTTAATGAAATTATTAAAAGTTGTGGAGTAATCTTTAAACCAATCATTATCTGTTTTAAACGCTTTATCAATATTTTCTGCTGCCGAGCGGAGGTTGTAAGATTGCCCTGTATTTTCAGTTGTCAAATAAGTTTTAAATTGAAATTTATTGCTTTGAAATTGTAAGGCGTGTTGTTGTAAAATATAATTTGAGAGTTGAAAACGATTGGAGCGTTGATAAACATTGTCAATCAATGCTCCTCGATAAGTGTAGCTTATTTCAATATTATTTTTAGGTCTATAAAATATGCCCAAATCTCCTTTCATATTTTGTAAATGATAATCTACTACGTCTTGCTCTGAGTAACCTGTGCGGGCGACTATATAGTTTTTACCATTTAAATTCAACGTTCTTCTATTAGAAGATTCGTTACCATAACCATTTACAGGGTCTAATGCAGGATTATTATTTCCAGTTAATCCTGAAGAAATATTCAAGTTAGCACCCAAATCCAAGTTATCATTGGCTACCCAATCATAGCCTTTTATGAATGAAGTGTTGAGTTTAAAAGCCCATTGGGGAGATAATATTTTCGCGACTCTTAATTGAGATTCTGAAAATAGGTGAGGTGTACGTGCGTCGGGGCTTGAAATATGATTTACTCCCGTGACCTGACGAAAGGATACCCCCTCAGTATTAAATGGATTTTTAGTGATAAAATTGGCTAATCCATTCACGGCATTCATGCCATAAAGAGCGGAGGCAGTGCCTGAAACAATTTCCACCTTTTGAATGTCTAAATCCGATACGCCCATTGCATTGGCGATTGGCGCGCCAATGTGAGGTGCTTGATTGTCAACACCATCTATCAATTGTGCAAAACGAACATTGGTGGTATTCGCAAACCCTCGAGTATTCAAAACCTTAAACCCTAAGCTGGGTGTAATAACTTGTACTTCTTTTAAATAATTCAATGCGTCAAAAAAATTGGGTGTGCCTAATAATTGTGCGTCTTTGTTTTTCAATTGCTCAATGCTAATAGGCGAACTCAATAATGATTCATTGACGCGTGAAGCGGAGATAACTATCTCAATAAGTTGTTCTTGTTTTAAGGAATCTGATTTAAAATTATTAGTGTCCGTTTTTTGAGCAAAAAGAGCTTTATTTATCATAAATACGATAAAAAAACTGGCTTTTATTTTCATTTTTCAAGAATTTAATCGTTATATCCATAAAGATATAACGATTCTTGAATTGCGCAAATTTTTATAAACTTAAATTTTTAGATTCCAGTTCTAAAAAAGTTTCAAAACGTTTGTGTAATGCTTGATAATACTGCATTATTTCATGCCCTTCGTCAGTTATGATAGCACCTCCACCACTACTACCCCCCGTTTGAGTTATTATCAAGGGTTTTACAGCTTGCTCATTCATGGAGCTAATCATCTTCCATGCTTTTTTATAAGACATACCCATATTCTTAGCAGCCTGGTTAATTGAGCCAGTTGCTTCGATATGTTCTAAAAGTTGCAAGCGACCGGGGCCAAAGAAAGGAAGATCTTCTCCAACAATCCTCAGTGTAGCTTTTAACCTTAAATGAGGGCTTTTAAAAAAATCACTTATAGGCATTCCTTTTTAATAATTCGTTTTAAAACTTACTTCGCGTTCACCAACGTTTTTAACCAAAAAACGGGGCTTAAAATACGTTTGCGAACATCAACATCATTGAACATGGCATATACCAAATCTGAAATTTGCACATTTTTGGAAGCCACCCACAAAACGAAATTGAAGATAGCTGGGTATTTACCTAAGCGTTGTAATTTATAACTCAAGTTCAATTCTGTTCCCATTACACGCCAAACCCTTGTATCATAATCTTTTAAAAAGGCTGTTGAGTAGTCGTTGGCTTTTAAACATTTCTCAGCTTGTTCGGCAGCGATATAGCCGCTGTAAACGGCATTGCCAATGCCTTCGCCTGTAAGCGGGTCAATAAGACAAGCGGCATCGCCTACGAGCATATAATTATCACCGGATAAAATACGTCTTTTTGAACCCAACGGTAAAGGAAAACCAACAATATCATCAATCAATTCAGCATTTTGAAAACGCTCTTTGATGCCTGGGTTATTTTCAATAATATCCAATAACATCTTTTTTAAATTGACTTTACGTGCGCTAATCGTAGAAGTTAGCATACCAACACCCACATTGGCTTCACCATTAGGCAAAGGAAATACCCAAAAGTAACCGGGAAGGTGTTTTTTCAAAAAATGCAATTCGATATAATTGTCGGGATGGCAATTAGAGACATTTTTGTAATAAGCACGTACGGCTCCCGCATTATGCTTTGGGTCAACTGTAATATTTGCAACGTGGCGAGTGAAAGCTGAGTTAGCGCCATTAGCAGCGATGACTAAAGTGGTTTTAATACTGAAATCGCCCTTTTTATTTTTTAAAATCCACCCCCCCTCAGTACGTTCATGAATTTCGACATTAACATTTTCAAGAAACTGAATAAGCGGCTGTTTGCGCACTTTTTCAACTAAAAAATTATCAAAATCAATGCGTTTTGAGACAAAACAAGGCGTTTTATCTTCTTCTTTGTTGTAGTTTTTACGGAAAGGAACTCGAAACTCACGTTTATTATCCATCCAAAACGTGACGCCCCATGAGTCCGCTTGAATGGTTGTTTTTTCAAAATGGTTGACAATATCGGGGTCAATGCGATTCAAAATAGCCACAGTACGCCCTGTCATGCCATCACCACAGATTTTATCTCTCGGGAATTTGGCTTTATCCACCAATACTGAGGGGATACCTAATTGAGCTAATCGAAGTGCCGTAGCCGCTCCGCCAGGGCCCGCGCCTAAAATACAAATTTGAGTTTCAATCATCGGATTTGTTTTGGTTTTTAAAGGCGTAAAAATAGGTTATAGTATTCAAAATCTTTTATAATTTGCTATTTTTAAAAGAAATTGTAAAAAACACTTTTCCTTTTAGTCATAAAATACTATCTTTGCACTCGCTTTTGAAGATGGGTGCTTTTTACAAACATTTTCAGTTAAAAACAAAGGTTTTGACTGGGTTTCGGAAGCTATTTATTGAAATTTTTATTTTTTTAATTTATAAATAATTATCAATGCCTACTATTAATCAATTAGTACGTAAGGGCAGAACTGTAATTGAGACCAAAAGCAAGACCCGTGCTTTGAATTCTTGTCCACAGCGTCGTGGTGTATGTACTCGTGTGTATACTACAACGCCAAAGAAACCAAACTCGGCATTGCGTAAGGTAGCGAAGGTGCGTCTGACCACTGGCTCTGAAGTAATTTGTTACATTCCGGGCGAAGGTCACAACTTGCAAGAACACTCAATCGTGCTTGTAAGAGGTGGTCGTGTGAAAGACTTACCAGGTGTACGTTATACCATCGTGCGTGGTGCGCTTGATACTGCGGGTGTGAAAAACCGTAAGAAGAGCCGCTCTAAGTATGGTGCTAAACGTCCTAAAGCTGCGAAGTAATTTCAATTTTTGAAGATATAAGACATAAGATATAAGACATAAGATATAAGACTATTACTGGTTTTAAATCTTTCATCTTAAATCTTTCATCTTAATTCTTAGAAAAAAGTTTTGTTTTTATGCAATGAGCCGTTAGAGAAGTGGATGTTTTTTAAAACTATCCAGCGAGAGGTTGGGAAATGCCCCCTCAGTATTTAGCGGTTTTGAATCCAAATTTCCTTAAATTTAAAAGGCAAATTCTCAATGAGAAAAAGAAAACCGAAAATTCGACATATTGCGGCGGATCCACGTTACAGTGACCCTATCGTTACGCAATTCGTCAACAATTTGATGTATGATGGTAAAAAATCAACATCATTCGCAGTTTTCTATGATGCATTAGATATCATCAAAGAAAAAACAGGCGAAAATGAGCACCAGTTGTTCAAAAAAGCATTGCAAAATGCGATGCCTCAGGTAGAAGTCCGTTCACGCCGTATTGGTGGTGCGACTTTCCAAATTCCAACTGAAATTCGTCCAAAGCGTAAAATCGCTATTGGTATGAAATGGTTGATTCGTTTTGCGCGTAACCGCAGTGGTAAAGGTATTGCTGACAAATTAGCAGCAGAATTTATCGCAGCAAGCAAAAATGAAGGTGCAGCTATCAAACGTAAGGAAGAAGTACACCGCATGGCAGAAGCAAACCGCGCGTTTGCTCACTACAAAGCGTAAAAATACCCTTGTTGAAAATAAAAAGCCTTGTATCTTCGGATATGAGGCTTTTTTACGTTGTGCGGAAATTTTATATAAATTATAATTGATTTTTATATCAAAGTTTTATTAAGAAGTATCCGAAAACGCTTCAACTGTTATAGATGGCTTGATATTGGCTTAATTTTTAGTAAATAATGTTGTAATTGATTGAAAAAAGCAGCATTTGCCCGAAGTAAGTCGTATATTTGCGCCGTTTAAAAAGTAAAATATACTTCGAGCAAGACTAAAAAAAACTAAAAACCACAATTTCATGAAAAGAGTACTTGTGACCGGTGCCGCCGGCTTTTTAGGCTCGCACTTGTGCGACCGTTTTATTGCAGAAGGTTATCACGTAATAGGGATGGACAATCTCATTACGGGCGATTTGGCAAATATTGAGCATTTGATGCCATTGCAACGTTTTGAGTTTTATAACCACGACGTGTCTAAATTTGTACATGTGCCGGGTGATTTGCACTATATTATGCATTTTGCATCGCCTGCAAGTCCGATTGACTACCTTCAAATGCCGATTCAGACGTTGAAAGTAGGTTCGTTGGGTACGCACAATTTATTGGGTTTGGCAAAGGCAAAAGGCTCTCGTTTCATGATTGCTTCTACCTCAGAAGTTTATGGTGACCCGCTTGTGCATCCTCAAGTAGAAGAATATTGGGGCAATGTCAACCCGATTGGCCCCCGTGGTGTATATGACGAAGCTAAGCGTTTTCAAGAAGCAATTACAATGGCATATCATCGTTATCATGGCTTAGAAACGAGAATGGTGCGTATTTTTAATACTTATGGTCCTCGTATGCGTGTGAATGATGGTCGTGTATTACCTGCATTTTTCTCTCAAGCCATTCGTGGTGAGGGTTTGACAGTATTTGGTGATGGCTCTCAGACGCGTTCATTTTGCTACGTTGATGATTTAGTGGAGGGTATTTATCGCTTATTATTGAGTGATTATGCTAATCCAGTGAATATTGGTAACCCAAGTGAAATCACGATGAATCAATTTGCGAAAGAGATTATGGATTTAGTTGGTAATCCAAAGGCTTATGTTGATTATCGTCCGCTTCCAGTGGATGACCCTAAACAACGCCAACCGAATATCACAAAAGCCCGTGAAATATTGGGTTGGGAACCTAAATTCGATAGAGCAGAAGGTTTGAAATTAACGTACGAATATTTCAAAAAAGCGGTAAAAGTGGATTAATTAATCCTTTTTAAGCTATTAAGTAAAAACTTAGCCTCTTATTAAAAGGCTGTTAGATTATTATCTTTTCAATATAGCAGAAGAACAACTTAGCCATATTAAATTATTCATTTTCAACAACTTAAATATTTTAAAAAACATAAAATAATAAAATATTTTAATTTGTTTGAAAAAGTTTCAGTTTTTTATTTTTTATTTATGGAAATTTTAAAAATTTTAAGCAATAAAGTTGCTTATTTAAAAAATAACAAATTGAATACATGGCTAAGTTCTTACGCTATTAAAATATAAAAAGTCAACTTTTGATGAATTATACTTATTAAAAGTTGACTTTTCAAAATTTATATTACCCCCTCAGTATTCCGATTTTCGGAACTCATTTTTAAACTAAAAAAGCCTAAATATCTTAGGATAAATTTTGAAGGCTTTTAAAAAGCACAAAAAATGGCATTTAAAAAGAAAATTTTAATCACAGGAGGTGCAGGATTTATTGGCTCTCATGTTGTGCGTTTATTTGTAACGAAATACCCTGATTATCATATCTTTAATCTTGATGCCCTCACTTATGCGGGTAATCTTGAAAACTTGCGTGATGTAGACCAATCTCCCAATTATACTTTTTTAAAAGGAGACATAACCGATGAGTCTTTCATCGCTGAATTATTTGATGTTCAGCAATTTGATGGTGTCATACATCTGGCTGCTGAAAGCCACGTTGACCGTTCTATCTCTGACCCAATGGCTTTTATTAAAACGAATATCATTGGCACAGTTAACCTTTTAAATGCGGCTCGTACAATCTGGAAAAATCGGTCAGATACTGAGGGGGTACGTTTTTATCACGTTTCAACCGACGAAGTTTATGGCAGCTTAGGCGACGA
>JANPHO010000361.1:0-40274 GCA_031424515.1 Saprospiraceae bacterium | reverse complement strand
TAATAAAAAAATGAAACGAATAAAAATCACCCCTCGCCCCGATGGGGAAGAGAAGGTAGAAAATATAGGTTTTGGATTTCATACGCTGGATAGCATTTATTGGGATGAAAGTGCGTATTATGAGTTTTCGATGAAAGAAATCGAGGCCATAGAAACGGCTACCAATGAGTTGTGGAAAATGTGCCTTGAAGCAGTAGAGCACGTGGTTTCAAAGAAAAAATATGACCTTTTTCACATTCCGAAGTGGTTTGTGCCACATATTGAAGCCACTTGGGAGAGTGATGCACCAGCTATTTACGGTCGTTTCGATTTCAGTTTTGATAAAAAAGGCACGCCCAAAATGTTGGAATTTAATGCCGATACGCCTACTTCGCTCTTTGAAACGGGCGTGGTGCAGTGGAATTGGTTAGAAGATAGATTCACAGAAAATGACCAATTCAATTCAGTTCACGAAAAATTGATTGAAACGTGGAAGTATTTGAAGCCGTATTTGCACGAGGGAAGCCTACATTTCAGCTGCGTTAAAGACTCTCTTGAGGATTTGACAACGACGGAATACCTCCGAGATACTGCCATTCAAGCGGGTTTTAAGACCAAATTGATATATATGGATGATATTGGTTGGGACGAAGGCAAAGAGACTTTTAAGGATTTGCAAGGGCACCATATTCGGAATATTTTTAAATTATACCCTTATGAGTGGCTGATTTTCGATGATTTCGGCAAAAATATCGTCTTGGATAAGAATAAAACCAATTGGATTGAACCGAGTTGGAAAATGATACTATCTAATAAAGCAATTTTACCGATTTTATGGGAACTTTTCCCCGAAAGTCCGTACCTTTTGCCCGCATATTTTGATTGTGTGGATTTGACGGATTATGTTAAAAAACCCATACTCAGCCGAGAAGGTGCGAACGTGACAGTTGTAAAAAACAATCAATACATCACGCATACTGAGGGGGAGTACGGCGAAGAAGGTTTTATCTATCAGCAGCTTTGCCCATTGCCCGAAACGGATGGCAATCATGCTTTGATAGGTTCGTGGGTGATAGGGCAGGAGGCAGCCGGCATCGGCATCAGAGAATCAAATACCATGATTACGGATAATGGCAGTAGATTTGTGCCGCATTTGATAAAATAAAATACCAGAAAATACATTATTCAAGAGGGTGAGTAAAAACAGAAAAATACATATTGTTTTTTTAATTGTGCTTTTGGTTTTAAGCCCATTTTTTTATTTTTCTGATTTTGGTCATGGTTGGTTGCGGGGTTTCGGATTGGCAATGGGCATCAGCTCTTTATTGCGCTTGATACTCGGTTTTTGGGGAATATTAAAATTCAGGGATTAATTTTCTAAGTCATGATAAACTAATTGTCATGAACATTTGATAGAGATTTTGAAAATACTGAGGGGTATTGGATTATATTAACGAAGTATAAATATTTATACCTACTGTATTTGATGATAAAAAAATCAAGTGAGAAAACAGCTTTATCCGCTTGGACAATAATCGGTTTACTGATTTTAGGTTCAGCGGTTTTAGTTTTTTCTTATTTTGATATTCATAAAAAGTGGGATGAAATGTACCAAACTGGTCAATTAACAATGGCTGTTGTGACTCAAATTCGAAGAGAAGTAAACAACAAAACATTAAAATCAGATTGTTGTTTTTATACCTATAAAGTGAAGAATGAGGATTTTAATTTTAAAATATGTGATTGCGTTTTTAAAATAGGCGATTCATTAACGATAAAATATAATCCGCATAAAGTTGTAGAGCATGAGGTGGTTATTGAGTGACCCCTCGGTATAGAATAGATAAAAGTGTGAGAATCAAAGAGTTATAGACAATTATGGAATTTAAACAATTAAAGCCTAAAAGTTTTTGGGAACGCCCTGAGGGTGCAACGGGTCTGGTTTTTTTATTGGCAATGATTGCTGGTGGCGGGTATTTATTGTACTCTTATTTACCTGTTTTGATAGAATTGGCTCAAAATACGCTGTATTTATCGGGGATGCTGATTGCTCTTTCTACCATTGTATACGTCATACTTGACCCTAAAGCCCGTAATCTGATATGGTTCGGGTACAAGAGTTTTATGCGTGCAATTACAGGGCTTTTTGTGCGGATTGACCCAATAGGTGTACTAAAATCTTATATCGATCATTTAGAGAGTAGTCTTTCAAAAATGACGAAGCAAATCAATCAACTGAGAGGGCAAATGCACAAACTCAAAGAGTTGATTGTGAACAATCAGAAAGAGATACAACTCAATCTGCAAGATGCTTCAAAATATAAAGATTCTGAAAAGCAACAAGCTCAGATGATTCTGAAAACCCGCAAGGCAGGACGTTTGCAGGATTCGAATATGCGTTTGGAGGATTTATATAAGCGCATGGAAACGCTGTATCGCATCCTTTCCAAAATGCAAGAGACGAGTTACGTAATGGCGGAAGACCTCAAAGACCAAGTAATGGTGAAGGAAACGGAGCGTAAAGCTATCCTCGCCAGCCACTCAGCTATGAATTCTGCGATGAGTATATTGAAAGGTGATCCGGACAAACGTGTAACCTTCGATATGGCACTTGAAGCAATTGCCAATGATGTGAGCAATAAAATGGGTGAAATGGAGCAATTTATGGATATGAGTGAAAAAATCATGAAAGGCATTGACTTACAAAATGGTGTTTTCGAAGAAGATGGCTTGAAAATGCTTGAAGAATGGGAGAAAAAAGGCTCTTCTCTCTTACTCGGCGAAGCCAAACAGGAACTCATCCTTAAAAATGACAACCTTGACCTCAATGCGCCCCTCAAAGAACCTGTTCGTGAAATGGGGCAAAATAACCAATATGACTCTTTTTTTGATTGAAAATTTATAGATAGCGTAGAGATTAGGCAAGTTTTAAATTCCGAGATTCCGGATTCCTAATCTCTGCTTAACCAGAATGTTCATTTTTAATTTAAAACCATACATAAAAGTTATTTAGCCACGAATTAACGAATTTCTCCAATTTAGATGTTGACTAAATTTTATCTAATTTCTCGAAATTGCCCTAAAAGGGCAATTTATTAGTGCAATTCGCTCTAATTTGTCAACATTTAAATTTGAGAAATTCGTTAATTCGTGGCTAAAAAAATTATGTATGGTTTTAAAATTTTTAATTAAAAACCATTATCGAATGAGACAAATTATACTTCTTTTAAGCATATGCACTCTGATGATTGCATGTAAAGAAACCTCTAAAAAAAGCGAAGCTGCAACTACTTCTACCCCTCAGCCCATTCCCGATTCTACGGCTATTGCTACTACAATTCACAATTTTTATAAATGGTATAACATATTTAGTGTCGACACATCAAAGCGCATTGACTTCACAGAAGCGAAGGGTAAACACTTGAAAATCAATGAGATAGAATTTAAAAAATATTTAAGTGAGCTTATGAAAACGGGCTGCATAAGTGAGGAGTTTCTCACCAATGAGGACGTGTTTTTTCGAAAATGCGAAAAACTTTGGCAAAATGAAGATTTGGGTGACGTTCCTTCGGGCATGGATGCCGATAGATTTTATTGCGCCCAAGATGGTGTATTTGAGGAATTTACAACTGCCAAGGTGATTTCGGCTGTTAATGGAGATAGAGCCAAGGCAGTTATGACTTTCAATCCCGATGGTGGTAATGGGAAATCACGTAATTTTGAGCTTAAAAAAGAAAATGGCAAATGGCTGCTCACGTTGATAGAGTGCGATACAGGTGTAAAATAATTTTCAAATAATATTAAAATTAATATTATTTGGCAGGAATAGCTTTATATAGTTTTTAAACAGCGTTTCTAAATAAAAAGCCAATAAATATTTTTAAAAAATCAAAGTAAATAGATTATAATATCGAGCAAATTACTATTTTTGACTTCCATTTTATTTGAAAAAAGAAAGACAGCACTATAATAAGAACAAACACATTTTAAAGGGCACAATACTTGCCGAATCTTACAATTAGATGATTAGACGGAACGAATAACGTCGTTTTTTTCCAAACCACACACACAGTGTTAAGATTTTGTTAAAAAATGGTTAAAGTCCTATTCTTGTTTTGAGTTTTAACAAAGTAAAATGTACAGCGTGTTAAGGCTGTAACTAACTTTGCGCATAATTCGTTGAACGTAGAATACAAAAGGACACATTCATTCACGTCTGATTGTCGAATGATAGAGGGCAAGGACATCAATTTTAATTTATGAGTAAGGAAAAATTTATTTACAATACCCATACACTCCAGTATGAAAAAGTAGAAGTTAGCGGTAAGGAAAAGGCATTAAAATTCTTCGGAATTGCTTCGGCTGTTATTGTTGGCTTCATGATTTGCTATCCTATTTTGCAGAGAATTATGCCTAAGGATAATGAAATTGCAAAAAAAGAAATGGAGATAGAACAGTTAAGGCTGCATTATGAATCTCTCCAAAAACAGCAGCAACTGAATGAGAAGGCGATTTTAGCACTTCAACAAAGAGACGCAAAGCTCTTCCGCCTGGCATTCAACGCCAACCCAATAGACCCCTCAGTATTCAATGGTGGTACGGGTGGTAATGACCGATTTGCTGGATTAGCCAATTTTGCAAGCGGTAAAACCATCGTGGAAACGCAAGATAAGGTAGAACGCATGAGCCGCATGATTGCTCTCCAATCGCGCTCTTTCGATACTATTGCCAATTTGGTAAAAGAAAAAGAAAAAATGCTTTCATCTATTCCAAGTATAAAGCCGGTTCGGGCGGACCTTTTAGCTGCTCACTTGGATGCTTTATCGGGCTTTGGCTGGCGAGTACACCCGATTCATAAGGTTCGGCGTTTTCACAAAGGCATAGATTTTACGGCTGACCAAGGTACAGCTATCCAAACTACGGGCGATGGAACAGTTGTAAAAGCTGATTACGATAGTGGATATGGAAAATGCGTTATTATCAGCCACGGTTACGGCTATCAAACCCTTTATGGGCACATGAGCCGCATAGATGTGAAAGAAGGCGATAAAGTTAAAAAGGGGCAACGCATTGGCTTGATTGGTTCTACGGGACAATCTACGGGCCCTCATTGCCATTATGAAGTGCACCTTAACGGAGAGGTTGTCAACCCTGTTCAATATTGTTTGGATGGTCTAAGTCCTTCGGAATATGCTGCTTTAGTCGCAGCGGCTACGAGAGAAAGTAACTCTAAAGACTAAGATAGTTGTTAGTTGTTGGTTATTGGTTGTTAATTATTGTTTTTTGTAACCAACAACAAATAACCAATAACCAAAAAAATGGTCGGATACCCCTCAGTATCCGACCATTTTTTGTTGTAAAAGGACTATATTTTTAGAAAAAATTGTACTTTAGCGCAGCGAGTATTGAAATATAAAAGCGAACCTTATGAGCCACAAAAGTCACGGAAAACACCATCCTTATTGCCTCAATTGTCATTATCCACTTTCAGAGTTTGATAAAAACTGCTCTCAGTGCGGCCAAAAGCCCACTGATGGCAAGACGACTATGCATGACCTTTTACATGAGTTCATTCATACTATGTTTCACCTCGATGGTAAATTCTTCTGGACTTTAAAACACCTTTTTGTACCTGGCAAGCTGACTTTGGAGTTTTTTAAAGGGCATCATAAACGGTATGCGCATCCGATTCAGTTGTTTTTGGTAGTGGGGGCTTTTGCTTTTGCAACTATTGTGTCAAAACTTCACAAAGCAGAAGAACAAATAAAAGAAAGCGCAGAAGAATCGAAAAAGGAGGTTTTAAGAAAACAGTTTTTAATTGAGTTGGATACAGTTACGAAAGCCATTAGTGGTAAAAATGCTCAATTAGTGGCTTTCAGAGATTCAGTGATTTACAATATGCTCTATCCAGTTAGCTCGGATAAAAGTGAAGGGGATATCCGTAAAGAATTAAATCAGGTGATTGAAAAGGAGATAAATAAATCATCTAACAACAAAAAACTCATTAATTATAATTTTAGGGGTGATTCAGTTGGGTTAAAAGCATTTAAAGATTCAATTATCAATGTTTTATTGAAAGATGAAAGTATTGACAATTCTAAAAACGTAAATGAAGACAGAATTGATGACGAAGATAATATAGCCCAACCTGATAATGAAAGCACCCCCAAAGAGGATACAAACAAATTTGGAAACCCTGTAAATGATTTTAAAAAGGGGTTTCAGGAAGGCATTAAAGAGAGTTTTGTTGAAAATATAAAATCCAGAGCAAGAAATCAGATTGCTGTTCTTAAAAAACAGATGAATGTAAAAGAGGCTATTAAGCTGGAGGAAGATTCCATCAATATCAATGGTTTTTTCATGTTTAATTCTCATAAAGGGGATAAAAAAAGAATGATGCCAAAACATGAATTGTACGAATTAACGCCCGATTCGATACTTCATAAATACCCTGTTGAGGGTTTTATGAATAATGTAATGACTAAGCAATACTTGAAAACCAGAAAAATAGGTAGTGACCTCTTCCATTTTTTCATGAGTAAGCTCTTTTGGGCTACATTTGCAGTCATTCCAGTTCTTGGTTTGTTCTTTTTACTGATTTATAGGCGACAAAAGAAGTTTTACGTTGAGCACGTAGTGTTTTTGATGCATTATAATACAACTATTTTTTTAGGTTTAATTATCACATTGTATGTTTTTCCGTATTGGGGAGGTATCGCAGGGTTGTTTACTTTATGGGTGGCTATTCATTTCTTTTTAGCCATAAAAAACTATTATCAGCAAGGCTGGGGGAAGACATTTTTAAAATATTTCATCATTACAAATGTTTATTTTATTCTGTCATGCATTTTTATGCTTGTTACTGCTGCAATAGGTTTTTTGTTGTTTTAATACTGAGGGGTCATTGAGTTGTGGTTGCAAAGTCTCTCGAAAATGCTTAATTTTGTTAAAAATCTTAGTAAATGACTGTAGTTTCTGAATATATATTGAAGCCTAAAAGAGTTAAAAAGCAAAAACTTTTGACATTCGAGGATTATGCCCGAATGACACCACCCGATAGTGGCAACTATGAACTACATAACGGAAAAATTATTCTTATGCCAAGCCCCCTTTTTTTACATCAAAATATAATTACTGAATTACTCCTTTTGCTAGGTGCTTTTGTTAAAAAAAATCAGCTTGGAAAAGTTGTAGTTGCTCCAATGGATGTCATTTTAACAGAACACGATACTGTTCAACCCGATATTTTATTCATTTCAAAAGACCGTTTGAATATCATTGATGGGCAGGTGAAAGGTGCTCCAGATTTGGTCGTCAAAATTCTTTCGGAAGGCAACACCGCGAAGGAAATGAGTTACAAAAAACACATTTTTGAGTCAACTGGCGTAAAAGAATATTGGTTGATTAATCCTGTTAAAAAGACAGTGAAGCAGTATAAAAATGAAGAAGGCGAGTTTTTTCCAATCCACATCTTGGATACTGAGGGGGTGCTTGAATCCATAGTTATAGAGGGTTTTTCATTTAAAATAGGTGATATTTTTCAATGATTTTATAACACGAATAGCACCAATTAATACACGAATTACACTAATTTATTCTTGAAATTCGTGTATTAATTGGTGTAATTCGTGTTAAAGGGAAATATATAGGTTTCAAATTAAATTGAGTATTTTAAATTTTGAGGTGTACATATTCCCCTAAAACGTGCTTTTCCCTATCTTTGCGGGAAAGCACGTTTTTTATTTTAAAAATTTCAAAATAGCGAATAGAATCGCATCTAAATATATGACGATTTACGATAGTTACGAAACCGTTATTGGTCTTGAAATACATGTGCAATTAGCCACTTTGAGTAAGGCTTTTTGCTCTGATAGTGTGAAATTTGGCGGTGAACCGAATACCCAAACGTCGGTGATTTCACTGGCGCACCCAGGCACTTTACCCCGTTTGAATAAAAAGCAAATTGAATATGCTGCCCGCTTGGGTTTTGCTTTAAACAGTGAAATAAGCCGTTTTAGTGCTTTTGATAGAAAAAACTACTTCTACGCTGACCTTCCAAAAGGCTACCAGATTACGCAAGATAAAAAGCCGATTTGTATAGGCGGTTCGTTAAAAATAATGACTTCAAAAGGGGAGAAGACCGTCCGATTGCACCACATCCACATGGAAGAAGATGCCGGAAAATCCATCCACGACCAAGACCCCTCAGTATCGTTCATAGATTTGAACCGTGCGGGTACGCCTCTGCTCGAAATTGTTACTGAACCTGATTTTAGAAACGGTGAAGAGGTGGATTTATTCATGTCTGCCATGCGCCAATTGGTGCGTTGGCTCGAAGTGAGCGATGGCAATATGGAAGAAGGTTCGATGCGTTGTGATGTTAATATTTCAGTGCGTAAAAAAGGCACAACGGAATTCGGCACCCGCTGCGAAGTGAAAAATGTGAACTCCATGCGTTTTGCCCGCAAAGCAATTGAGTTTGAAACAAAACGCCAGATTGATTTGATTGAAAAGGGTGGTGTTGTGCAGCAAAATACCTTGAATTTTGACCCCATTACAGGCACAACTTCGCCATTGCGAAGCAAAGAAAATGCCCATGACTACCGTTATTTTCCCGACCCAGACCTTCCGCCAGTGGTATTGAGTGAGGAATGGATTTCGAAAATTAAATCTGAAATGCCGCCTTTACCGTGGGAAAGTAAAA
Organism: Saprospiraceae bacterium; assembly: GCA_031424515.1. Taxonomy (GTDB): domain Bacteria; phylum Bacteroidota; class Bacteroidia; order Chitinophagales; family Saprospiraceae; genus JAAFJT01. The sequence continues at coordinate 31,591 of JANPHO010000361.1, read as the reverse complement.
AAGAATTGATTGAAAAATACGGTTTGACGGAATACGACGCTAATCTTTTAACCGAGGATATTTCTACGCTTGAAAATTATTTATATTTTATAAAAGGCTTTAAATCAGTACTTTATAAGCCGACGGCTAACCTTTTTATCAATAAATTTTTACCCGCCATTCATGCGGATGAGCATACATTTGTCAAAATTATGCGCCATTTTCACCAATGGCAAGAGATGTTGGAATTGATAGAAAGTGGTCAAATCAGTGCTTCGGCGGCGTATCAAAAGTTGTACACAACGATTTTGGAGAACCCCTCAGTATCTACCACTGTTTTGACGATGGCGGAGAAATTAAACCTCATTCAATCCTCGGATTCTGATTTTTTAGCCGATGTTGTGAAAGAAGTTTTATCTAAAAATCCTGATAAAGTTGCTGAATTTAAGAAAGGTAAAAAAGGGTTAATTGGCTTTTTCATGGGCGAAGTCATGAAAGCCTCAAAAGGTAAAGCCGAACCCAAATCAACGAATGCTTTGATTTTGAAATTGATAGAAGAGTAGTTAAACCCGTGGCACCGCTCCAAAGCGGTGTCACGGGTTTTTCATTAAAAGTCATATTGAAATGAGAGAACGGGTGTAAAACCACCTGGTTGAAGGCTCGGATAAAGCGCATTATTCACGGGGTCATAAGCCAAAGTGCTCACGTTGACATGATTAATGACATTTTGAATATCCAATGCGATGTTTCCTGCATAATGTTTTTTATTAAAACGATACGCTAAACGCATATCAATGCGGAAATACGGGTCTGATTGTTTAGTCCATTCTTGACCTTTTATGGGCACATATTGCTTTTGCTTTTGAGATTCTGTAATATCCAACGGTGAATATCTAAAACCGCCGTTAAAAATAGAGCGTGAACCTACCTGCAAAGTCGCCTTATTTTTTAATGTAAATTCCCTTCCTAAAGTCAAGCCAGTGCCGAATGAGGTATTCAAACGGCTATTGCGTTTGACATTATTGAGCAATTCATAAGTAGATTTAAAAATTGATGTATTAAGGAGGCAGTAAAATTTATTGCTAAAAAAACGCTCCAAGGATAAATCCAAACCATAATTTAAGCCTTTCCCTTGACTGATAATTTTGAAATCGGGCACGTTGCCTTGCTCATTGAGCATCCAATACAGCGAACCTGCGGTAGGTTCAATTGGCACATTAAAAAGCCTTTGTAAATACGTTTCGGCACTGAATTTCCAAGCGTTTTCAGTATAAAGATTATAGGACAAAATGAGGTGATGCGAGTGAATCATTTTACTATCATGATTCGGCGTGCTCGTGTTGACAACACCGTTGATAGTATCCTTTTGTACGTATAAATAGGCCGATAAAGGCAATATTTGACCATGCAGACCATACGCCAAACTCAATGTTTGACGATTCGTCAACTGATATTTCATGGATAAACGGGGCTCTACTGAGGGGGTATTGTTGAGTGCGAGATACAAAAAATGCACGCCGCCATTCAAGGTCAAATCTTGTGTTGCTTGGTAATTAAATTGCCCATATAATTGCAGGGTTTGAGTGTTGACGCTGCCCGCTTGAGCGACGCCACTGCGGTTGCGCTCATTGATGTCTTTGCTTGTTGGGCGAGCCCTTATTTGTTTATCATATTTGTAAAAAATTTGATTAGCGATAATACCGCCTTTGAAACGCAAATCCGCATTTATTTTATGATTAAGGGTTAAAGTTGCGGCTATGCGGGAATCGTAATAATTCTGTGTATTGTAGCGATAACGCACATTTTGCTCATTCAGAGTATCGTATTTTCTGAAAATATAGCTTGACATGAGTGCAACGACACCTTTTAAGTAGGTTTTATCATTAACAGTATGCGTAAAAGTCATGCCCAATGTGCCCATATTACTGCCTAAAATAAGGTCTTGCCAATTATTAGCTATGCCTTGTTTGCGTTCGGAGGGATTTTCAACGGGCGCATCGTGCTCAGTACTCAGACCCGCAAGACCGAATAATGTATAAGTCGTTTTTTTATTTTTACCATCAAAAGCCACGTTAAAAGATAAGTCCTGAAAATCATTGGAGATGCGCTCACCGACGACATAAAATCCCATTTTACTCAATAGACCCAAAGTCGAATAACGGTAATTAACGAGGTACGAAGAGTGGTCTTTACTGAGGGGCCCTTCGGTGGCAAAGTCCAAGCCGAGCAAACCCAATTTGGTGCGATACTCCCGTTTATTCGCATTGCCTTTTCGGAGGTGCACATCCATGGCGCCCGAAATAGCATTGCCATATTCCGCGGGCATACCACCCGTTGAAAAATCCGAGCGGCTGAGTAATTGGGCACTGAAAACGGTGATACCACCACCCGACGAGCCTGGTCGTGCGTAGTGATTGGGCGTCGGAATATCAATCCCTTCGAGTCGCCAAAGCAAGCCAAAAGAGGAATTGCCCCGTATCAAAATCTCATTTTCGGAGTCGTCCCTGCCTTGCTGCACACCCGAAAATGAGAGCGCCATCCGCCCAGGGTCATTGATGCCGGCAGGAATCCTTTCTGTCTCCTCCACTGAAAATGAGCGGGTACTCACCACCGATAATTCATTCAAAGGCGCATTGGTATTATGCGATGAAGAGATGACCACGGTGCCGATTTCAGTGTCACTTTCCTTCATTTCTATCCTAAAAACCGTCTCTTTTACTGAATTGACTATAAAATCCTCACTTTTAAATGGCGCATACCCAATAAAACTACACTCAATAATCTGACGCCCAAGTGGTACTTTTTCAAGTATAAAAACGCCATTGGAGTCAGTCAAGACCCCAATCAGCGGTTGACTGTGCACCAAAGTGACTGTTGCACCCACAAGCGGTTGCTGATTATCTTTATCAAAAACTTGCCCTCGGATAGTCTGCGTTTTTTCTTGGGCAGAGAGGATAAACGTATTTAAAAAAAAGAATATAAAAAGAAGATTTTTCATTTTAATAGAAGTAGGGACATGAGAGGATATTGGTTTTCAATTTGGAAGTAAGTATAGGGAAAAGTGTTGAAATATTAAAAAAAAATGAATGTTTTTCCTGTTTATTTAATTACAACAATATTTTTTTAGAGGTACAAATAGCAATGGTTCGTGAAGAATTTTAAGAACGTGAAAAGCTAATGTTTTCGTTAACAATAAGTTGTAAGATCGTTTTTATTTTAGAACGGGTTGGATATGTAGACTAACTCTATTTAAAATAGACTGGATTTTAGAACTAATTACAAATCAAAGATTTAAGAATTGCTTATGTCTAAATTTCCTTACGAACCATTGAATAGGGATTAAAATATAAAATATTTCAATACTGTAAAAATTAAACGAGCGGGGTTATAGTAACCTTGCTCGTTTAGTTTTACTTTTGTAAAAATTATTCTTACAATGCTCAATTTCTATTCGCCTACTAAATTTACGATGGATGAGGTCGCCATGTCTTTGAATGTTTCAAAATCCCTTTTGAGGTTTTGGGAGGAGGAGTTTGGTTTAAAAAAACGAGAGAACGGTGTATTAGGTAGCCTTGAGGTGGCTGAAATGCGCTTAATTCACTCGCTTGTCAATGATAAGGGTTTGACTCTTGAAGATGCTAAAATTGAATTTAATACGCAACGCCCTCAAATAACACAGCGTTTTAAAACCATCGAAAATCTTGAAAAAATAAAATCTGGTCTATTAAACCTTCGTGAAAAAATTTGAATTCGTATTTTGTTTATCGTATTTCGAAACACGAAACACGATTGTCACGTCTCCCGCATCATTAGCTCATTAGCCCATGTTTTGAGGTAATTTTTCTTTTCTATACTGAGGGGGGTATCGTCAATGTTTTTAAAGGCGATATTGAGATACTCATCCATAGCTTTTTCAGCTAACTCTCTTATTTTCAATTGGTTATATATGTTTTTGACGGCGGTAATTTTTGCTGTTTCGTCGGTGGTGGGTGTGTTCATCAATTGATGAAGAGCATCGGTTTGTTCAAGATTTCCAAGTTCGTAGGATTTAAGAACGAGGTATGTTTTTTTATTTTGAACAATGTCACCACCTACTTTTTTACCAAACTTTTCAGGGTCGCCGAAGGTGTCCAAAATATCATCTTGGATTTGGAAAGCTATGCCCACGTTTCTGCCAAATTCGTATAAATGTTGAGCAACTTCTTCCGTTGCACCACCCGTGAGTGCGCCCATTTGGAAAGCTGCTGCGATGAGCACCGAAGTTTTTAATTCTATCATCCGAATATACTCAGAGATTGTCACATCGTTTCGGGTTTCAAAATTCATATCGTATTGCTGACCTTCACAGACTTCAATCGCCATTTTATTGAAAATGGACAATAGCTTTGGGTGCGGTATTTTATTTAAAAATTCATACGCAAATATGACCATCACATCGCCTGAGAGGATGCCCGTGTTGGTGCCGTATTTGGCATGTACAGTCGGTTTTCCTCTCCGTAAAGGCGCCTGATCCATAATATCGTCGTGTAAAAGGGTGAAATTATGGAATATTTCAACCGCAGCTGCAATCGGAAGCGCTTTGGATATGTCTTCGTCAAAAAGCTCATAACCCATCAATGCGAGCAAGGGGCGTAGTCTTTTACCACCCAGAGAAAGGATGTAATTAACGGGTTCATACAGCTCCTGAGGCTCTTGATTGAAGGCGTGTTGCGAGAGGTATGATTGAAAAATATTCTGGTATTCGCTCAGTGAACGCATAGGTTTTATTGTCACGTTTTAAGATAAAACGCAAATATAGAGTGATTTATATGATTCTAATCTCATGGAAACTGTTTTTAGGCATCAAATTTGATATTTTGATATTAAATATCAAATTTATTTTTATTTAAAATATACTCTAATTGAGAGATGCGTTTTATTTTAACTTTCAAAATCAGTAAAATAGGCATTTCATAAGGAGTAAAATAAACATAAAATCTATATAAATACCGATTAAATATCTTCTCGACTGTCGATATAAAAATTGTTCTCAATTTAATTTAATCAATCAAATCCAAGCAAAAGCAGAAATAAAATTTATGGAAAAATATAATAGACCTGTTGATATTCTACTCGTTGAGGACAATCCCGGAGACGTTAGGCTCACACAAGAGGCTTTTCGCGATTCACGTTTGCCTGTGAAATTGAGCGTGGTGATGGATGGTGAGGATGCCCTTAATTACCTTTTTAAAAGGGGGAATTACGCGGACGTTACTAAACCAGATATTATTCTTTTGGATTTGAATATCCCTAAAAAAGATGGTAAAGAGGTTTTAAGCGAAATCAAAAACGATGATGTATTGAAATACGTCCCGGTTGTGGTTTTAACTACTTCGAATGCCGAGCAAGATATTGTGAAGACTTATAATTTAAATGTAAATGCTTATATCAATAAGCCCGTGGATTTTGATAAATTCTTTGACATTGTTCAAAAAATTGAAGCTTTTTGGTTGATGACAGCGACTTTACCATCTAATTCTTATTAAAAGGCAATTATTTTATCCATAATACACATATTTTGAGAAAACTAATTTATTAGAATAAACGCAAATTCAAAAGTTTAAAACATTAGAAGTTCCTGAACATGAATGTTAGACAATCAACAAATATTCTTCTCATTGAGGATAATAAAGGGGATGCTCAGTTAGTAAAAATATATATGAAAGATGCTGCCTTCAAGTATGAGCTATTCGTAGCCGATACATTTTTTGAAGGTATGGACATTTTGAATAAACAAGAAGTGGATATTGTACTGCTTGACCTCTCGCTTCCCGATTCTCAAGGCTTCAAAACGCTTAATAAGTACATGGAAAATGTGCTTAATATTCCCGTTATCGTATTAACTGGTGTTAATAATGAAATAGTGGGTAACCAAGCTGTGAAAGCGGGTGCGCAAGATTTTTTGGTAAAAGGGCAATTTGATGGTAAATTATTGGGACGAGCTATTCGTTACGCTATTCAAAGACATAAAGAGTTTCAGAAGTTAGAAGATACCAAAAGAGAATTAACAATCAATGAGCGCAGAATTGTCAAAGCCCAACAGTTAGCGGGTTTTGGTAATTGGGAGATGGATTTGGTTTCCAATGAGATGATATGGACGGATGAAATTTATAAAATTTTTGGTTTTCATCCAGGTACTATCACTACAGGAATGTCCGATTACCTCAGTTATGTCCATTATGAAGATAGAGAAGATGTAGAACAGTTTTTTGATAACGCAATTAAGGATGGAAAGCTTCATAAAATAGAGCATAGAATCGTTGTAGATGGTACGTCTATGAAGTGGTTAAATGTCCACGCCCAAGTCTTTTTTGATGATATTACACAGAGAATGTTGCTCGTAGGCGGTATTCAAGACATCAACGAACGCAAGACAAATGAGTTGCTTATTATGGAGCAGAATATCAATCGCCAAACCTCCATCATTAAGGAAGAGGCGATGCAGGATATGAGTTTCCATATCAGGACACCCCTCAGTAGTATCGTCAATTTATTATATTTAATTGAAAATACCACGGTTACACCACCCCAAAAAGAACTTGTTGAAGGCTTGAAAGTATCTGTTGACGATTTATCATTGATGATTAATAATATGTTGAACTTCTCTATGTTGGTTTCTCAAAATATGAAACCAGAGGCAGATGAGTTCAATGTCAAGGACTTCTTTCAATCCATTCGTAAAGTTGTCCAGATTAAAGCGGACAATGCTAAAATCAGATTGGATTTCAGCCTTCATGAGGATTTGCCCGAGAAAATCGTGGCGGACTCTAAAAAAGTCACTCAAATTATTTATAATCTCGTTGACCATGCCATTCGCTACACACCATCCGGTGGAAAAATTGTGATGGAAATGGGTATCCAAAACGCGGATAAACAAGCCCAATTGCATCTCAAAACTACTTACAGTGGACGAGCTCTAAGTATCCTTCAAATTAAAGAATTGATGGAGGAAAATAAGATATTAGAAACTTTTAAAAATGATACCACCGAAACCGACAAGCAACAATTGGCTTTGGCAATAGTTGGTAAATTGGTAAATATTTTAAAAGGTAATTTTAATATACTCAATAGAAATAATGATACTACATCATTTGAGGTGGATATGCCGGTAAAAGCGGTTAAACAAATTATCCTTGATTCTACCGCGCCGTTATCACCTCTAAAAATCCTTTTAGTAGAAGACCATTTCCTCAACCAAATGGCTACCAAGAAGCTATTAACGAGCTGGTCATCGTTTGTCACTGTGGATATTGCTGAAAACGGTATGGTGGCTGTTGAAAAATTCCGCTCTCACGGTTACGACCTCATCCTGATGGATTTACAAATGCCGATTATGAATGGCTTTGACGCCACTACACGCATTCGTGAAAAATCAAATGTACCCATTATAGCCCTCACTGCAACTGCCACAAAACAAGAAGCGGATAAATGTTTTGAAATAAAAATGAACGACTATATTTCAAAACCATTTAAACCTGATGAATTGTATATTAAAATTATGAATGCATTGGCTACAGTTGAGGATAAAGTAATGGCTTAAATATTTTATTGAAAAAGCTAAATAAAGGCTGTTTTATTAATATTTGGGGATAGAATAAAGGTTTTATTTAAAGTATGTAATATTCTGAACCGATAGCTTACAAGTAAGTTATCGGTTCAGTTCATTTATATGCTTTTAATACGATCATTTTTTTTAAAAAAAAGAATAAAATTTTTCAAAAGTGTTTGGTAGTTCAAATAAAGCTATTATCTTTGCACCGCAATTCACAGAAGGTGGATTGGTAAAGATTGAAAATTGATATAATAGGGTCATGAATCAGAAAATCAGAATCAAACTCCGTAGTTACGATCATAACTTAGTAGATAAATCTACAGAGAAAATCGTTAAAACAGTCCGCGCTACAAACGCGGCAGTAGTTGGTCCGATTCCGCTGCCCACTGAAAAGCAAATCTATACTGTCCTGCGTTCCCCGCATGTCAATAAGAAAGCTCGTGAGCAGTTCCAACTTAGAACGCATAAGCGTTTAATAGAAATCTATTCCCCAAATGCAAAAACAGTTGACGCTTTGTCAAAGCTGGAATTGCCAAGTGGAGTGGATATTCAGGTAAAGCTGATGTAATCCCGAAGTAATCGGGAACGAGATTATTGACGAATCCTTATTCATCATCTATACTTTAAGATTTTTAGTGGCTATTACTGAAAAGGTCGTTGTTAAATAATTATGAATTCATAATTATTAATTATGCGATACCCCTCAGTATCTGTCGAAAGAAAACGAGAGAAATCATTAAGTTTAAGTATTAAGTATTTTAATACATTTTCTTCTTCTAACTCTCGAGTATCTAGCCTTAATAGTTAAATGGTTTCATTACCACACGCATTAAAGAGATACTTCGGCACATCTCACTAACGGGAACTTCAAAGTTCTGCCTGTCTAAATTTCTTAAATTTTAAAATTTAAAAAAAGTGAACGGATTAATCGGAAAGAAAGTTGGCATGACCAGCATCTTCGATGATAAGGGAAATGCCATTGCAGTAACTGTGGTAGAGTTAGGTCCCAATGTTGTCACACAGGTGAAAACCAGTGAAACAGATGGATACGAAGCGATACAAGTTGCATTCGGTGAGGCAAAAGAAAAGAACACATCTAAGCAATTGCTTGGTCACTTCAAAAAAGCAGGTGTTGAAGGCGCAATGAGCCAAATCGCTGAGTTTCGCAATACAAGTATTGCAAAACAATTAGGCGACACAATCAATGTAGCTGAAATATTTGCAGAAGGAGACAAAGTATTTGCCATTGGCACATCAAAAGGTAAAGGTTTCCAAGGTGTTGTAAAACGCCACGGTTTTGGTGGTGTTGGACAAAGCACTCACGGTCAGCATGACCGCTTGCGCGCTCCAGGTTCAGTAGGTGCTTCTTCTTATCCTTCAAAGGTAATGAAAGGTATGCGTATGGCTGGTCGTACAGGTGGTGACAGAGTGACTATCAAAGGTCTTAAAGTTGCTAAAATCTTTGCTGACCAAAACTTGATCTTATTGAAAGGAGCTATTCCGGGTCATAAAGGCGCGTATATCATTATTGAAAAATAAAATTTAGTCGTCAGTCGTCAGTCATCAGTTATATATTTTTATTAAAATACTGAGGGGGTGTTCGATTAAAATAATTTCAAAGAAATGAAAATAGATGTTTTAGATATAAAAGGTCAAAAGACCGGCAGAAGCGTTGAATTGCCTGCTGACATCTTCGGAATAGAGCCGAACGAGCATGCGGTGTACCTCGCTGTGAAGCAATATTTGGCTCACCAACGCCAAGGCACTCACAAATCGAAAGAGCGTAGTGAAATGTCAGGTTCTACACGTAAATTGTTCAAACAAAAAGGAACAGGTGGAGCACGTAGAGGTGATATTAACTCTCCACTACTATATGGTGGTGCTCGTGTATTCGGTCCTAAACCACACGAATACAACATCAAGTTGAACAAAAAAGTAAGACAATTGGCTCGTAAGTCTGCGTTTTCTACAAAAGCTGCTGCAGGTTCAATAGTGGTGATTGAAGATTTCAATTTTGCTGCGCCAAAAACGAAAGAGTTTTTAAATGTAATTAAAAACTTGGGTATTGAAAGCAGCAGAAGAGCAGTAGTTGTTACGCCAGAGTACAACGATACTTTATTGAAATCAAGCCGCAACATCAAGCGTGTATCATTGGCTCGTGCAAGTGATTTGAATACATATCAAATTATGCACACACAGACTCTCGTATTGTCTGAAGGTTCGATTGCAAAAATTCAAGAAATGTTTAATTAATTGCTATTTATTAAATAGAGTTTAATTAACAATAGACAATAATAAAAAAATGGCAAGAGACATTTTAATTCGTCCAATCATCACCGAAAAGTCTGACAAGGCTATGGGCAAGACTGTTTATACCTTTGTAGTGGACAGAAAGGCGAACAAGATAGAAGTCGGTAAAGCAGTAGAAGAGATGTTTAATGTATCTGTATCAGCAGTTAATACAGCTGTGGTACCTGGTAAATCAAAATCTCGTTCAACACGCAGTGGTGTTGTGAAAGGTATGAAACCTGCTTACAAAAAGGCATTCGTTACACTTCAAGAAGGTGAGAAAATCGACCTCTTCAGTGGTGCTGATGGCGGTGAAGAATAATTTTAAGAATTTATGATGCTCTATTTTATTAAAAAATAGAAATTCTGAAATCCAAAATCTTTTTAAATAAGATGCCAGTTAAAAAATATAACCCGCTAACGCCCTCGTTGCGTACAAGAGTAACCAACTCTTTTGCAGAAGTAACTACTTCTGTACCTGAGAAAACACTCTTAGAAAGTCTTCCAGCTTCGGGTGGTCGTAACCATTCAGGTAAAATGACCGTACGTTACCGTGGTGGTGGACATAAGCGTCAATACCGTATTATTGATTTTAAACGCAATAAAGACGGTGTACCAGCTACTGTTAAAACTATTGAATATGACCCAAATCGCTCAGCGTTTATCGCATTGATACACTATGCTGACGGTGAAAAGGCTTATATGATAGCTCCAGCAGGTATGAAAGTTGGTCATACAGTTCAAAACGGTGCAGGTGTAACGCCAGATGTAGGTAACACAATGATTTTATCAGAAGTTCCTCTTGGTGTTCAAATTCACAATATTGAATTGCAACCAGGTAAAGGTGGTACATTGGCTCGCTCGGCGGGTACTTATGCTACTTTGGCTGGTAAAGAGGGTAAATATGTGATTTTACGCTTACCTTCAGGAGAGATTCGTCGTGTATTAATGACATGCCGTGCTACTGTAGGTGTAGTTTCTAACTCAGATCATAGCCTTGAAGTATTCGGTAAAGCAGGTGCAAGACGTTGGGAAGGTCGTCGTCCACGTACACGTCCAGTAGTAATGAATCCTGTGGATCACCCGATGGGTGGTGGTGAAGGTCGTGCATCAGGTGGACATCCGCGTTCACGTACGGGTAAAAAAGCAAAAGGTGCTAAAACTCGTAATCCTAATGCACACTCTAACCGCTTGATTGTTACAAGACGTAAAACGACAAATAAGTAATTTTAATTAATTTAAAATGAAAAATTAAAAATTGAGAATCGAAAGTAATACTTGAGTGTAATTTTTAATTCATAGTTTTTAATTCATAATTCAATATCATGCCTCGTTCATTAAAAAAAGGACCTTACATATTTCACAAATTGCTTGAGAAAGTAGAAGCAATGCGTGAAAGTAATAAGAAAACTGTGATTAAAACATGGTCACGTGCTTCGATGATTAGCCCTAACATGGTAGGCTTAACTTTAGCTGTACACAACGGTAAGACATTTGTCCCTGTTTTTGTTACAGAGAACATGGTAGGTCACAAGTTAGGTGAATTTTCACCAACACGTAACTATAAAGGTCACTCAGGCAATCGTAAGAAATAATCGTTTTATGCGTGAGAGGGTATTTGATTCTTTTTTCAAACCACCCCTCAGTATCCAAGCGTTTAGAAATAGTTTTTTCAAATTTATAAATTTTGTAGTGCTGCAATTTTTGCGCATTATTTAATACTGAATACATACAATGGAAGCAGTAGCAAGATTCAAGAGTTGCCCAATGTCGGCTCGTAAGATGCGCCTCGTAGTGGATAACATTCGTGGCAAAAATGTCAGTGAGGCATTAGGTATTCTTCGTTATACAAACAAGGAGGCAGCTCAGTGGTTGCAGAAGATATTGATGTCAGCAGTAGCGAATTGGGAAGTGAAAACTGAACTTGATGCAGCTGAGTACGAATTGTACATCAAAACTGCGTTCAGCGACGCCGCAACAATTATGAAACGCTTTCAGCCTGCTCCTCAGGGACGTGCTCATCGCATTCGTAAGCGCACAAACCACATTACGTTGGTAGTTGAAAACCGCAAGCCTATTGAAGCGGTATCATAAGATACCCCCTCAGTATAGCAGTCGTTTTTGATAAATGAAATTAATTTTTTAAATCATAAACTGAAACAACTTAAATTGTTTCGTTAAAAGATTACAATGGGTCAAAAGGCAAATCCGATAGGTAATCGTTTAGGTATCATCCGTGGTTGGGAATCTAACTGGTTCGGTGGTAAAGACATGGCTCAAAAAGTAGTTGAGGATGAAAACATCCGTAGCTATTTGAAAGCCAGGATCAACAAGGGTGGTGTAGCTCGTATCATTATTGAGCGCACACTTAAACGTGTAACGGTTACAATTCAAACATCACGTCCTGGTATTATTATCGGTAAAGGTGGTCAAGAAGTAGACCGTATCCGTGAAGAGCTTAAAAAGCTTACGGGCAAAGATGTTCAAATCAACATCAACGAAATTCGTAAACCTGAGTTAGACGCTGCTATTGTAGGTGAAACTATTGCGAAGCAACTCGAAGGACGTGTAAACTTCCGTCGCGCTATCAAAATGGCTATTCAACAAACAATGCGTGTTGGTGCTGAGGGTATCAAAGTGCGTGTAGGTGGTCGTTTGGGCGGTGCTGATATGGCTCGTAGTGAAGAATATAAAGAAGGACGTACGCCATTGCATACTTTCCGCGCTGATATAGACTATGCACATAGCGAAGCTCAAACAGTATATGGTAAAATCGGTATCAAAGTATGGATCTGTAAAGGTGAAGTATTTGGAAAACGTGATTTGACTCCATTTACTGAAAATACAACTTCTAACACATCTACTGATCGTCGCGATAACCGCGGTGGTGGTAACGATAGAGGTGATCGCCGTGACAGTAATAACAGACGTGGCGGTAACGATAGAGGTGGTAATGACAGAGGTGGTGCAAATAACCGTGGCGGCGGTGGTGGTAATAATCGTGGCGGCGGCGGTGGAAACACTGGTGGCAACAACAACAATCGCGGAGGCGGTGGTGGAAATAACCGTGGAGGCGGTGGTGGAAACAATCGCGGAGGCGGTGGAGGCGGAGTTAAGAAATAATATTCCGTTATCATCATTTTTTGTTCTGTAAAACAGAATAAAACCAATAATAAAGTTAGAAATTTTAAACAAAAGTCTGTATCTTTGCAGCCGCCTTCGAAAAGTGGGGAATCTGAGACAGACTTGTTCAATAAAAGATAGCGATTTAAGTTTCGCAACTAAAACATTTGAACAATGTTACAGCCGAAAAGAACGAAATATCGTAAGCAGCAGAAAGGCCGCAACACAGGTTTGGCTTATAAAGGAAGTACAATTTCTTTTGGCTCTTTTGCGCTCAAATCAATGGATGCGGGACGTCTTACAAGCCGCCAAATAGAAGCTGCTCGTATTGCACTCACTCGTTTCATGAAACGTGAAGGTAAAGTATGGTGCCTTGTTTTTCCTGATAAACCTATTACCTCTAAACCTGCGGAAGTACGTATGGGTAAAGGTAAAGGTGCTCTTGATCACTGGGTCGCTTTAGTAAAACCAGGTCGTATTATTTTTGAGATTGATGGTGTTTCAGAAGAAATTGCGCGTGAAGCTCTTCGTTTAGGTGCTCAAAAGTTACCAGTTATGACGAAAACAGTTTCTCGTATTGATTACGCTGGATAGATCAACTCATTGTAAGTCAAGTATTTAAACATTTGTAAAAAATGGCAGAGAAAAGTAAAAACCTGCAAGAAATATCGGAAGAAGCTCTATTAAGTGAGCTGACCGTTCTTGAGACTGACCTTCGTAAGATGGGGGTTGAGCAATCAGTACGTGGCATAGCCGATAATAGCCAGTTCAAGAAAATGCGTAAAGAAATTGCACGTGTATATACTGAACTCCGCAAACGCGATTTGGCTGAGTATTCAGCAGAGGATTTAGAGATGCGTTCTCGTATCCGTGCACGCCGTGCACGCCTTAAAAAAGCTTAATTCGATAAGTAGTTGATTATAGTTTAGTTTTTAGGGTTTTAAAATCTCTGGAAGCTGAATACAAAAAGCTAAAAGCAATAGAAAAAATGAGTGCTGAAAGAAATCTTAGAAAAACCCGTATTGGAGTTGTTTCAAGTGATGCAAGAGACAAGACGATAACTGTCAAGGTTGAACGTAAATTGAAACATCCTATCTATGGTAAGTTCGTGAAGCAAACTAAGAAACTCCACGCTCACGATGAAACTAATAACGCAGGTGCTGGTGATACTGTCCTCATCATGGAGACAAGACCCCTCAGTAAATTGAAGCGTTGGAGACTCGTGGAAGTCATAGATAGAGCGAAATAATTATTCGTTGTTGATTTACGAATTATCTGTAGTAGCTCAAGAAGCTATCAATAATTCCTCTAAGCAATAACATCATTCTTTGTAAAAATTTTCAACTTAAGAAAATGATACAGGCAGAATCAAGATTAAGAGTAGCGGATAACAGTGGTGCAAAAGAAGTTCTTTGTATCCGTGTACTAGGTGGCTCGAAGCGCCGTTATGCTTCAATCGGTGACAAAATAGTTGTTACTGTAAAAGATGCAACACCAGGTGGTGTGAAAAAAGGTTCGGTTTCAAAAGCAGTAATCGTACGTACTCGTAAGGAAATTCGTCGTAAAGACGGTTCTTACATTCGCTTTGACGATAATGCTTGTGTACTTTTAACAGCATCTGATGAACCTCGTGGTTCTCGTATATTTGGTCCAGTAGCTCGTGAGCTCCGTGATAAAGATTATATGAGAATTGTCTCATTGGCACCAGAAGTTCTATAATCGCATTTCAAAGTATTCAAATAAAAGTTAAGTGTTTTTTAAGTGTTGAATTCGACTAATTTTAGCAGTATTTCAATAACAAATTTCACTACTCAATATTTTAAGTAAAATGGCAACAAAAAGATTCGCACCTAAGCTCCGTATCAAAACAGGTGACACGGTGATGGTTATCACAGGCGAAGATAAAGGCAAAACTGGTTCAGTTATCAAGGTATTTCCTTCTGAAAATAAGGCAATCGTTGAAGGTGTTCGTTTGGCTACTAAACATCGCAAACCCACACAAACAAGTGCTGGTGGAAGAGAACAAATTGAATTACCAATTCAAATCTCTAATATTATGCTTGTTGACCCTCAGTCAAGTGCACCTACTCGTGTAGGTCGCCGCGAAGAAGGTGGAAAATTAGTTCGCTATTCTAAAAAATCAGGTCAAACTATTAAGTAATGAGCTACGTACCTAGACTTAAGACAAAATATCGTGATGAGATTGCTGCCGCTTTAATGGAGCAATTTCAATACAAGACTGTGATGCAAGTACCAAAAGTAACTAAGATTTGTATTAATCAAGGTGTTGGTGGTGCTACACAGGATAAAAAGCTCGTGGAAGTCGCTGTCAATGAAATGACCACTATTGCTGGTCAAAAGGCAGTATCAACTAAAGCGCGTACATCTATATCTAACTTCAAACTTCGTGAAAAAATGCCGATCGGTGTACGTGTGACACTTCGTGGTGATAATATGTACGAATTTCTTGATAGATTGATTAGTGTCGCTCTACCACGTGTGCGTGATTTCAAAGGCGTAAATGATAGAAGTTTTGACGGTCGTGGAAATTATACTATGGGCGTTACTGAACAAATCATTTTTCCTGAAATTGATATTGACAAAATCAATAAAATTCAAGGTATGGACATTACTTTTGTAACAACAGCTAAGACTGACGCAGAGGCTTTAGCATTGTTAAAAGGAATGGGGATGCCTTTCAAAAAATAATTTTAGAATACAATGGCTAAGAAATCAATCATAGCAAGAGAAAAGAAGCGTGAACGCATGGTGGCTCATTATGCTGAATTACGTACTAAATTGAAAGTAGAAGGCAATTGGGAAGAATTAGATAAGCTTCCTCGCAATGGTTCTAAGGTGCGTTTGCACAACCGCTGCCAACTTACTGGACGTCCTAAAGGTTATATGCGTGACTTTGGTATCAATCGTTACACTTTTCGTTTGATGGCATTAAACGGAAAAATACCAGGCGTGACCAAAGCTTCTTGGTAATCATGTGGTGAAAAGAATAGATGGGTCGATTAAGTTGTAAATTCTATTTCTTTTCATTTCAAAGTATTCTTATTCCAAAAATTTAAATCGGCTGGGGCAGGTCAGTTTCACACCT
Organism: Saprospiraceae bacterium; assembly: GCA_031424515.1. Taxonomy (GTDB): domain Bacteria; phylum Bacteroidota; class Bacteroidia; order Chitinophagales; family Saprospiraceae; genus JAAFJT01. The sequence continues at coordinate 15,503 of JANPHO010000361.1, read as the reverse complement.
ATTTAACTGATACCCCCTCAGTAGCAACATAAAAAATTAAAATCATTGCTTTAAAATGGCAGTAACAGATCCTATAGCTGACCTCCTGACGCGCATTCGTAACGCACAGATGGCGGGTCACAGTATCGTTGAGATTCCTGCTTCTAACTTAAAGAAGCGTATTACGGAGATCCTTTACGAACAAGGTTATATCCTCAAGTATAAATTTGAAGATGTTGCCGGTCAAGCAGGTTTGATAAAAATCGCGCTTAAATATGATCCACAAACTAAGCAGCCGGTTATCCGCTCTTTAATTCGTGCATCAAGACCAGGTTTACGTCTATACCGCGGAGCAACTGATATTCCTCGTGTTATCAATGGCTTAGGTATTGCAATCATTTCTACTTCAAGGGGTGTAATGACAGATAAAGATGCTCGCAAACTCAATGTAGGCGGTGAGTTGCTTTGCTATATTCATTAATTGTTTGTTGCTTTTTTAACAATCGCATTGATGGTTCTCATTCAAGTTTTTATGAAAAATCATCTTTCGTTTTAAATTTCAATAAAACTTTTAATTAAACAATTGATAATCATCAATTTTAAAGATATAAACAATGTCAAGAATTGGTAAAGCACCAATTGCCCTACCAGCTAAAGTTGAGGTAGAAATTTCAAAAGGCAATGTGGTGACAATTAAGGGACCGAAAGGTACACTAACACAGCAAGTTGATGTCGATATTGCTGTAGCCGTAGAAGAGGGTAATATAAAAGTTACTCGTCCTACTGACCAGAAGCGTCACCGTGCGTTACATGGTTTATACCGTGCGTTGATTGCAAACATGGTAAAAGGAGTTAGTGAAGGTTATACTGCAACATTAGAGTTAGTGGGTGTAGGTTACAAATTAGAGAATAAAGACGGAAATATCCTTTTCACTTTGGGTTATTCACACCCGATTGAAATGGCACTTCCCGCTGAAATCAAATTTGAAACTAAAATGGAAAAAGGTTCACCTCCGACATTAATAATGAACTGCCATGATAAGCAGTTATTAGGAGCTCTGTGCGCTAAAATCCGTACATTCCGTAAAACTGAGCCTTACAAAGGTAAAGGTATTCGTTTCCAAGGTGAAGTTCTTCGTCGCAAAGCTGGTAAAACAGCTGGTGGTAAGAAATAATAAACTCTCTTTCTTAATCTTACTCAGGGAAGCTTTCATTCGAAGGTTTGGGATTTTGGAAGTTTTTATAAAAATTAAAATTGTCAGTCTAATATGAAAATGACAGTTAGAGAGCGTCAAGCTCGTATTCATTCAAGAGTTCGGAAGAAAGTAAGTGGAACATCGGAGCGTCCACGCTTGAATGTATTTCGTTCAAACAAAGGTATTTATGCCCAATTAATTGATGATGTTGCAGGTCATACTTTGGCGGCAGCTTCTACAATGGACGTAACAACTCCAGGAACGAAAGTCGAAAAATCTAAGGCAGCAGGTGTAATACTTGCTGAAAAAGCTAAAGCAGCTGGTATATCAAATGTTGTATTTGACCGTGGAGGTTATCTATATCATGGCCGTGTAAAAGCATTAGCTGAAGGTGCACGTGAAGGTGGTTTGCAATTATAATCAATTCTTTCATTTAAAAAGCATAATTCATTATTTAGAGATTAGAGAATTTACGAGCCTATATAACTGTATCCAAATAAATTCTCAGATTTTTAACTGATATTAAATATCAATTTATTACGGATAAAAATAGCCGTTTTAAAATACATTGAATCCAATGGCGAAAAATGTTCAAAAAGTTCCGGCTGCGGAATCTGAATTTAAAGAGAAGATGGTAGCGTTAAATCGCGTTGCCAAAGTAACCAAAGGTGGTCGTACTTTCAGCTTTGCCGCGATTGTGGTAGTAGGTGATGGTAAGGGTATGGTTGGTCAGGGCTTAGGTAAAGCTCGTGAGGTATCTGATGCTATTGCTAAAGCAGTTGAAGATGCTAAAAAGAATCTTGTAAAAGTGCCTGTAATAAAGGGTACTGTACCACACGAAATCAAAGGAAAATTTGGTGCGGGTAAAGTATTACTAAAACCAGCTTCTGCGGGTACGGGTGTAATTGCAGGTGGCGCAATGCGTGCTGTTTTGGATATGGCAGGAGTACACAATGTATTGGCTAAGTCAATGGGATCATCAAATCCTCATAACGTTGTGAAAGCTACAATTGATGCTTTATCAAAATTGCGTACTGCACATCAAGTGGCAAAACAACGCCGCATTGAAGTAACTAAAGTTTTCAACGGATAATTGGTAATTTCTGTTTACTTTTGAATTTTTTTGAAATATTCAAAAGCGATAGTCAATTGCGTAAATATTCAAAGAAATCTGTCAAATATTCAATTGACAATAATCAATATAAAAATGAGCAAGATTAAAATCACTTTAGTCAAAAGTACGATTGATCGTCCTCAAGATCAGAAGGATACAGTGAAAGCCTTGGGTATCAGAAAGGTATATCAAACCGTTGAGAAAGAAGCTAATCCTCAAATTTTAGGCATGGTAAGAAAAGTATCTCACCTTGTTAAAGTTGTAGAAGGATAAGTTTTGAATGATTGAAAATTGACTTACAACTCGTTGATATTCAATCTTTTATTGTCAAGTATAACCCCTCAGTACCGCACACTCGGAATGGGGTCTAATTTTTATCAGACAATAATTAATTGTAAAAATAAAGACAATGGAATTAAGCAATCTTAGACCTGCAAAAGGTGCTACGCATAAAGTCAAACGTATCGGTAGAGGACAAGGCTCTGGCCATGGTGGAACTTCTACGAAGGGTCACAAGGGTGATAAAGCTACTTCTGGTCACAAGAACAAACGTGGTTTTGAGGGTGGTCAAACGCCTTTACAACGCCGTTTACCTAAATTTGGCTTCAAAAATATCAACCGTAAAGAGTATGTAGCGGTGAATGTAAGCTTATTGCAAGAATTTGCAGATAAGTTTGGTGCTACTGAAATTACACCTGCGGCATTGTACGAGCAAGGCTTCATTAAAAAGAACGAACTTGTGAAAGTATTGGCTAATGGTGAATTAAAGTCGAAATTAAACGTAACAGCTCACGCTTGCTCAGAAGCTGCAAAAACAGCAATCGAAGCAGCAGGTGGAACTATTACAGTAGCGTAACCTTTTGGTGAAAAAATCGTTTAACTTTGAACTCGATTTTTGCATTAAAAAAGAAAAATAAGTTTCGATGAACAGAATATTTCAGACTTTAAAGAACATCTGGAGCATTCCAGAACTCAAACAACGTATCCTTTACACACTTGCACTTTTGTTTGTGTTTCGTTTAGGTACGTTCGTTCTCTTACCTGGTGTTAATGCTCTGGCTTTAGCTCAAGCAGCTGCCAATAGTGGTAAGAATGACCTTTTGGGTTTAATTAATACTTTTACGGGAGGTGCTTTTGCGAAAGGTGCCATCTTCGCTTTAGGTGTAATGCCCTATATTACAGCATCCATCATCATTCAGTTGTTGACATTTGCTGTGCCTTATTTCCAAAGATTGCAACAGCATGAAGGGGAGTCTGGAAGAAAAAAGTTGAATCAATTGACTCGTTTCTTAACAATCGGTGTTACAATGGTTCAAGGAAGTGGATATTTAACTTATCTTACTACCAAAGGTGCCATTGCTCCGGGTTTAAGTCCAGCGATATTTTGGTTCTCAGGAATAGTAATCCTTACGGCAGGTACTGTATTTGCCATGTGGTTGGGTGAGCGTATCACAGAAAAAGGTTTAGGAAACGGTACCTCTTTCATCATTATGTCAGGTATTATCGATGCTTTACCTCAAGCTTTAATTGCTGAATTCCAATTACAAGGAGGCTTCGCTTTTGTACTTGAAATGGCTATCTGGTTCGCAACTATCATGGGTATCATAGTCGTTATCCAAGCAGTACGCCGAATTCCGCTACAATTTGCTAAAAGAATGGTGGGAAGAACTGGTACATCTGTCCCTACAGCTACAAATCGCGATTATTTACCAATTAAGTTAAATGCTGCTGGTGTAATGCCAATCATCTTTGCTCAGGCTTTGATGTTCATTCCATCTACTATAGCTCAATTTATGTCAGGTAATGGTCAGCCAAGCGGTTTTTTAGCGGCTTTAAATGATTACACTTCACTACCTCATAATTCTATTTATTTTATTTTGGTAGTTGTTTTTACATATGTATATACTGCATTAATCGTCAATCCACAGCAGTATTCAGAGTATTTAAAGCGTCAAAATGCATTTATTCCAGGTGTAAAGCCTGGGCAAAGTACAGCCGAATACATTGACTCTGTAACTACTCGAATCACCTTACCAGGTGCTATTATTCTTGGTTTCATTTCAATTATGCCGGGTATTGCAGCATTTTTAGGTGTGAATGGTGGATTTGCACGCTTCTTCGGAGGTACATCTATTCTTATTATGATTGGTGTTGTTTTAGATACTTTACAGCAAATAGAGTCTTATTTACTTCTTAGTAAGTACGATGGTTTGGTGAAAAGTGGTAAACTTCAGGGTCGTGGTGGCTTAGTGGCGGTTGGTGAAGGTGGTATTTAGTATCTGGGTATACGACATATCAATCTGAAAATTAAGAATTAAAATGGGCTTTAATCTGTTTTAATTCTTAATTTTTATAAGAAAATAAAGAACTTACAATGTTTCAATCAAGCGAAAAAAGAGAGATATATTACAAAACGGATAGTGAAATAGAGCTTATCCGCGAAAGCTGCTTGTTGGTTTCTAAGACATTAGCCTATGTCGCTACATTGATTCAGCCCGGAGTAACGAGTAAATTCATTGATTCAAAAGCAGAAGAATTCATTCGAGATAACGGTGCTATTCCCGCCTTCAAAGGTTATAGAGACTTTCCTGCTACATTATGTATTTCCCTGAATGAAGCTGTTGTACATGGTATTCCATCTAATTCTGAAATAAAAGAGAATGATGTAATATCCGTTGATTGTGGTACGTTCATGAATGGTTATTTTGGGGATGCAGCTTATACGTTTGCATTGGGAGGTGTAACCCCCTCAGTATTGGACCTTTTAAACGTGACTAATACCTCACTTTATAAAGGAATTGAGCAAGCTACAGTGGGTAAAAGGATAGGAGATATTGGATTTGCAATATTCGAATATTGTGAAAAAAAGCATAAATATGGTGTGGTTCGGGATTTGACTGGACATGGAATTGGGAAGTCGCTTCATGAAGACCCAGATGTGCCTAACCACGGTAAGCGTGGAAATGGTATTGTATTGAGAGATGGTTTAGTAATAGCAATTGAGCCCATGATTAATTTGGGAACTAAAGAAGTAATGGGTATTGGCGATGGTTGGACAATCATCACTTCGGATAAAAAACCTTCCGCACATTTTGAACATACAGTCGCTATTCGCAAAGGAAAAAAAGCGGATATTCTCTCCGATCACTCTTTCATTGAAGAAGCTGTAAAGAAAAACGCAAATCTTTTGGAAATCTCAATAAAAAATTAGATATTTGCGCTTCGATTTCAAAAGGGTATTATGAAATAATATTTGGTGAAAGAGCCTAATCTCTTTTAAACACTTGATTATCAATAATTTAATCAAATATTTGATTGAAAAACCAAGTTGAGATACCTACTTTATTTTATATTATTCTATTTTTAATAAAATTTTGAATGGCAAGAACAGATTTAATTAAACAGGACGGTATTGTAGAAGAAGCACTTTCTAATGCAAATTTTAGAGTGCGTTTGGAGAATGACCACGTTATTCTCGCAAATATTTCGGGTAAAATGAGGATGAATTATATTCGTATATTACCTGGGGATAAGGTTTCGGTAGAAATGTCACCTTATGATTTATCAAGAGGAAGAATTATTTATCGTTATAAATAAGAAATACTATATCATTTCTTATAGGAAGCTGAAAGGTTTTCATAATAACGATTGGATTATATTTTAATAGCAAATATTAACAATACAACAGTAAATTCAATGAAAGTTAGACCTTCCATTAAGAAACGTTCTGCTGATTGCAAGATTGTTCGTCGCAAAGGCAAGTTGTTCGTTATCAACAAGAAGAATCCTAAATACAAACAACGTCAAGGATAATTTTTTAAAACTTAATTTTAAACATGGCTCGTATAGCAGGTATTGACTTACCAAGAAACAAGCGTGGTGTTATTGCTCTCACGTATATTTATGGTGTTGGCCGCTCTTCTGCAAGAGAAATTCTTCAAAAAGCAGAAGTAAGCGAGGACACTAAAGTAATCGAGTGGAATGATGAAAACATCAAAACCATTTCTCGTATCGTAAACGACGAATACAAAGTGGAAGGTGAACTTCGTTCTGAGGTGCAATTGAGTATTAAGCGTCTTATGGACATTGCTTGCTACCGTGGACTCCGTCACCGTAAAGGTTTGCCGGTTCGTGGTCAGCGTACTCGTACTAACGCCCGCACGCGTAAAGGTCGTCGTAAAACAGTCGCTAATAAGAAAAAAGTGACTAAATAATCAGACTTCATCATCCTTCCGTAATTTATATAAATTATTCAAGGCTTCGATTGAGGTGATTAATTTCAATTAACTGTTCAAGGATTGACCCCTCAGTATAGAGGACTAAAACCGGAACAAAAGTTAAATAAAAAATGGCAAAAGCAGTAAAAAAAATCAAAAAGAGAGTTGTCCAGATTACGCCCGATGGCTTGGCGTATATTCAGGCAAGTTTCAACAACATCATTGTCTCGCTTACAAATAAGCAAGGTCAAGTGATTTCATGGGGCACTGCTGGTAAAGGCGGCTTCCGTGGTTCAAAGAAGAATACCCCTTATGCAGCTCAAGTAGCGGCTACGGACGCTGCTAAGGTAGCTTACGATGCGGGTATGCGTTTTTGCGAAGTCTATGTAAAAGGTCCGGGTTCAGGTCGTGAATCTGCCATTCGTGCCATAGATGCAGCTGGTATTAAAGTAATGATTATTCATGATATGACGCCAATGCCTCATAATGGTTGCCGTCCGCCTAAAAAGCGTCGTGTATAATTTTTTATATAAACAATTGGGTATGGGCGAATAAATTTTATGTCCCTTTTTAAGAAGTGATATAACTTTGAAAACCATCTTCTTGATATTCAATTTTTCTTAAATTTAAGTCAATTTAATTTAAAATGGCAAGATATACTGGACCTACTACCAAAAAGGCAAGAGCTTTTGGTGAGGCTATCTACGGAAACGATAAGTCGTTTGAAAAACGTAAAGGTAATCCTCCCGGACAACATGGTCAAGGTCGTAAAAGAAAACAGCGTTCTGACTACGGTACGCAATTAATGGAAAAGCAAAAGGCTAAATACACTTATGGTGTATTAGAGCGTCAGTTCCGTAAAACATTCCATGAAGCTACCAAGCGTCACGGTGTTACAGGTACTGTGTTGCTTCAGTTATTAGAAGCTCGTTTGGATAATGTGGTTTACCGTTTAGGCCTTGCTCCAACGCGTAATGCTGCTCGTCAGTTGGTTTCTCACAAGCATATTACAGTAAATGGTATCCTATTGAACGTACCATCTGCTCAAGTTCGCCCTGGTGATGTGATCGCTATTCGCGGAAAATCACGTAACAATGGTAATCTTGAAACTATAGGCGTTAATAGAGAAGTTAAAAAATTCTCATGGTTGGATTGGAATCCTGACAAATTGGAGGGAAAATTCATCGCTTATCCTGAGCGTGACCAAATTCCTGAGAAGATTAACGAGCAATTAATTGTCGAATTATACTCGAAATAATCATTAAAAATAAGAACCTACAAGGTCGTTAGAGCTTGTAGGTTCATCTTCATAAAAAATTTCCCCTTCATTTCTTTAGAATCAATCATAGCATGGCAATATTAAATTTCCAGAAACCTGATAAAATTGTTCTACAAAAAGCCACGGATTTCGAAGGTATATTCGAATTCAAGCCATTAGAGCCAGGTTTCGGTCAAACAGTTGGTAACTCTCTACGTCGCGTTTTGCTGTCTTCGTTGGAGGGTTTTGCTATTTCTGCTGTTCGTATAGCAGGTGTTGAGCATGAGTTCGCAACTATTCGTGGTGTAGTTGAAGATGTTGTGGACATTATCTTGAACCTTAAGCAAGTTCGTTTAAAGCAATTGATTTCTGGTGAGGACATCAAAGAAGAAAAGATATATTTGACCATCAGTGGTAAGGACAAATTCATTGCGGGCGATATAGAAGAAGCGACTAACGTATTCCGAGTGATGAATCCCGATTTAGTGATTTGTAACATGGAACCTTCTGTGAGTCTTGAAATGGAATTAACCATCACAAAAGGTCGTGGATATGTTCCAGCTGATGAAAATTTGCCGAAAGATGCTCCAATTGGTGTTATTCCGATTGATGCTATCTATACGCCTATTAAGAATGTATCTTATAAAGTAGAAAATACTCGTGTAGGGCAGAAAACTGACTACGAAAAACTCACTATCGAAGTTAAAACGGATGGTACAATCCATCCAGAAGATGCAGTTAAAGAGGCATCTCGTATCATGATTCAACACTTAATGTTGATAACTGATGAAAACATCACTTTTGATGATGAGAAGAGTCGCGAAGATAGCGTTGTGGATGAGCATATCCTTCACATGCGTAAATTGCTTAAAACTTCACTTGAAGATCTTGATTTATCAGTGCGCGCGTACAACTGCTTAAAAGCTGCAAAAATTAACTCTTTAGGCGAAATGGTGCGCTACGATACCCATGAATTACTTAAGTTCCGTAACTTCGGTAAAAAATCATTGGTAGAAATAGAAGAACTTCTTCAAGATAAAGGTCTATCATTTGGTATGGACTTATCAAAATATAAATTAGATGAGGACTAATACCCCTCAGTATTTTTAATAAAATTATTTTATAACAGCTTTATAATAATCGTCATGAGCGCACGTAGCGGCTCCGATGTTATAGAGATAAACGTTCTTTAAATGAGACACGGAGATAAGGTTAATAACCTCGGTCGTAAAGCGGCTCACCGCCACGCGCTTTTGAAAAATTTGTCAAAAGCACTGATTGAACACAAGCGCATCAGCACTACTTTAGCAAAGGCTAAAGCTTTGCGTTTGCATATTGAACCACTTATCACAAAAGCTAAAAGCAATACTACGCATTCACGCCGTGTTGTTTTCAGTTATTTACAAGATAAGGAATCTATCAAAGAACTTTTCGACGTAATCGGACCAAAAGTAATGGATAGACCGGGTGGTTATGTACGTGTCATCAAAACTGGATTCCGTCAAGGTGACGGTGCTGATACAGCATTGATTGAATTTGTTGACTTCAACGAAAACTTCATGGCAAGCAAAGAAGATGCAGCACCTAAGAAGAAAACGCGTCGTAGCCGCGGTGGAGCAAAAGTATATGCTCCTACTGTAGTTGCGCCTGTTGTTGAAGAATCAGCTCCAGAAGTTACCGATACAGCTGCTCCTGAAACAGAAGAGCAAGCATAATATCAAAATCATTTATTTGATTATTTTGACCCCATCTCGATTACTCGGGATGGGGTTTCTTTGTTTTTAGAGGTATAATACTGAGGGGTATATTTTTCGAGCGAAATTAATTTAGTAAATGAACAACGTTTTGTAAATTTATGTCATCTCCTAATTTGAGTGATTTAGAAGTATCATATTTTTATAGTTAAAAACCAACTTTATAATGCGATTAAATAGTTTTTCATCGGTAATTTTTCTCTTTTTTGTAATAACGTGGTTTTCATGTAAACATGAGATATTGATACCCTCAGGTGGTAATACCAATACGAATCCAAAAGATACTACGATTGTTATCTCAAATACAAGTGGTTGGAAATGCAGTCCTGATACCCTTTATTTTCAATATGAAGTCTTGCCTATCATCGTGTCAAAATGCGCCAGTGATGGTTGTCATGATGCTGGTTATAGAGCCAAAGGGTACATTTTGACAGATTATGTCAATATTATGAAAAAAGGCGTCGTAGCAGGGTTTGCAAATTCGAGTAAAATTTATACTGAAATAGCTAATGGTAATATGCCAACAAAAGCATCGGGTATAACTATGACAACGGCTCAAAAAGAAATTATAGCCAAATGGATTAATCAAGGGGCGAAAAATGTATCCTGTAACTCGAGTTATGGCACTTGCGATACTGCGAACGTCAAATTTTCCCCTTTCGTATATCCGATAATTCAGAATAAATGTCAAGGCTGCCACGTTTATACTGCACCTGTTTTGAATAATTATACCCAAATAAAAGCTTCTATCCAATCTGGTAAATTTTCGGGAAGCATCAATCATACCTCTGGTTTCTCAACAATGCCTAAAGGAATCAGTAAATTACCTGATTGTGAGTTAAACAAAATCAATGCTTGGATTAAAGCTGGAGCTTTGAACAATTAAGATAAGACTCATTTTGTTTATTAAAACCCAATAATGCGTAATTGTTTAGTTATTTACATAGTTCTGCTCATAAGATATTGATGGGTTTAACTTTTTTAATGGCATTTTTACTCTAAAATTATCAATTTTAGGTGATTTATATCATTATGTGTGGAATAAAGAATGGAGAACTTTGTCCTTGAAATCGTTAAGCTTTCATTACTTGATTTTAATTTTTATTTTAATAAACAATAATGAAGCAACGGTTTTTGAATATTTGTCGTGTTAGTAGTAAAGGTGATTTTAACGTACAGTAAAAATTCCTTTATAGCTTACGTTAGATATTTTTCAACTTAATTCTTCATTATAAATCAAATCTATGCGTTCACATATCATTTCATTTTCAGTTTTATTGACTTTAACTTCTGTTATTTATTTAACATCTTGTAAACACGACATCGTAACGCCACAAGGAGGAACTTCTACTACTGATTCAACACTTACATCCGCTCCAAGTTCTGCCGGATGGAAATGTAGTGCCGACACGGTCTATTTTCAATATGATGTGTTGCCAGTTTTGGTTTCAAGTTGTGCAACAAGTGGCTGTCACGATGCTTCTTCGAGAGCAGACGGTTATCAGTTGACAGACTATACGAGTACGATGAAAAAAGGCATATCGGCAGGAAAAGCAACTTCAAGTAAGGTGTATACAGAAATAGCCAATGGGAGTATGCCTCTAAGAGGTTCAGGAATAACCATGACAACGGCACAAAAAGATATAATTGCTAAGTGGATTAATCAAGGTGCAAAGAATCTTTCATGCAATCCAAATTTTGGAACATGCGACACCACAAATATTAAATATTCTACATTTGTAGCGCCTATAGTTCAAAATAAGTGTCAAGGATGCCATACTTCTACACCGCCTTTACTCACAAATTATACCCAAGTTAAGGCTTCTATTCAAACTGGCAAATTTTGGGGCAGTATAACCCATGCTTCAGGCTTTTCAGCAATGCCCAAATCAAGCACTAAATTAGCTGATTGTGAGCTCAGTAAAATCAACGCTTGGATTAAAAGAGGTGCTTTGAACAATTAAAAAAAGAATAGATTAGGGAGTTTTTGAAATTCCCTAATCTGTTTTAATGGATTTAAATAGTTGTATTTCAATGATTTATAAATATTGAAACTTTTATTTCGTTGCTTTATTAATTTCAAGTGAATTTTTATAACCACTAAATAGTTCAATTATTTTATGAAAAAACATTTTTTAGCAATATTTGCACTTACGGCATTTGTAGTAATCTTATCAACCCAGAGTTGTTACTACGATGTCGAATCAGAACTTTATCCGAATACAGGAACATCCACTACATGCGATACAGCAACTGCTAAGTTTGCCGTTTTTGTTTCACCTTTATTAACCTCAAAATGTGCTACTTCAGGATGCCACAGCGCTTCATCATCTTCGGCTGGTATTAATTTAGAAGGTTATACGGCCATGAAAAATTATATATCTAAAAACCAAAGCGCCTTTTTCGGGTCTATAAATCACTCTTCAGGTTTCTCAGCAATGCCTAAAGGTGGTTCTAAGTTTTCAACCTGCGATATCTCAAAACTTCAAATTTGGGTGAATGCGGGTATGCTCAATAATTGATTTATCAATTTTTTAAAATAGTCTTTTCAATATAAATATTCTATTATGTTACGTAAAATTTTGTTGATTGGGGGCATATTAGCGGCTTTAGGCGGTGCTTATGGCTACTATATGTGGAATAAGAAGCCTGCTACTATGGAGTCTCGTAGTACAGATATAACCATGACAGCCAATGACTTAGCCGTTCAGTTTGATAAAGGCAAACATGCAGGCAAAGTGATAGTAGTAAAAGGTAAAGTGAGTGCAGTGGAAACTAAGGATGAAACAACCAATATCACAATAGAGACAGAAGACCCAATGGTATCAATAAGTTGTGAAATGGAGAAAGGCTCTGCTACCCCCTCAGTAAAAGAAGGCGATGAGGTGACTTTGAAAGGTCAGTGCGATGGAAAACTGGAACTGTCAGATGTTCAATTATCTCGATGCATCATCATGAAGTAGTGTTAAATATTGTTTAAATGGGTGATTTTTCGAATTCTATACAGTGCTTTCAACGTCTTAATAGAATACAAGTTGAAACATCATTTTGAAATTTTAATTTTTAAAATCCTTTTAATTATGAAAAAAGCAATTTTTGGTTTATTGGCAATATTGGCAACAGTGAACATGAACGCTCAAAAAGTGTTTACAAAAACGGGTACAGTTTATTTCTCAGCGACATCTTCCTTAGAGAAAATAGAAGCGACGACTAAAAAAGCAGTAGGTGTTATTGATTTGGCGACCGGCAAAATGGAGGTTCAGTTATTAGTTAAATCTTTCCACTTTGAAAAAGCTTTAATGGAGGAACATTTTAATGAAAACTACATGGAGTCAGGGAAATACGCTGATTCAAAATTTGCGGGTGATATCACCAATTTTAAAGATGTCAATTTGAAAAAAGATGGCACTTACAATGTAAAAGTAAGTGGAAAACTAACCCTGCATGGCGTTACGAAAGATGTTCAGTCGGATGGAACGGTTACTGTCAAAGGTGGTACCGTTACGGGTGCTAAATCAGCATTTGTAATTAAAGTAGCTGATTACAATATTGCTATCCCTGGCGCAGTGAAAGATAAAATTGCAAAAGAGGCAAAAATTAGTATTGATTTGGCACTGCAAGCAATGGCAGCGGCGAAAGCTAAATAAGAATTTAATATGTTCTTCTAAGGTAAAAGAAGGCTGTTTTATAAAGATGTATTGTTATCATCGTTAGTTTTATTATTTTTAGTGAAATTTAAAAATAGTAAAACAATGCAGCAATCCAACCTTGTAAAACAGCCTCTATTCGTTTTTAAAAAATTAAATCTACATTCATTGATTTTTCAAATTAAAATATGACTATGAAAAAAATCTTACTTCTGATGATACCCCTCAGTATTTGGGCGATAAAAGGCTTTTCACAAAAGGATACCAGCTTATTATCATTGATAGAAACCGACGATGAAATCAATTATACTAAATACAGCTTCAAAACCAACCGTATTATCAATCTTCATTCTTTGGAAAGCACGGCAGAAGGTGTAATGGACGTAAAAATTTCCCATAGATTTGGTACTGTTGATGAGGGTATTTATAATTTATTTGGGATGGATGTGGCGACTCAAAGAATTGGCGTTGACTATGGTATTACTGATCAATTAACCGTTGGTGTCAATAGGAACAGTGTTAAAAAAGCCTTTGATGGTTTTGTGAAATATAAGTTTTTGAGGCAAAGCACAGGTAAGCGCAATATGCCAATTACCGCCGCCATCATGACGAGTGCTGCCATTGAAACTCAAAAATGGGACAATCCAGATAGAGATAATTACTTTTCTTCGAGATTATTTTATACAACACAACTAATAGTTGGGCGTAAATTTAATGATTATTTTACTTTAGAATTGGTGCCGACTTACATTCATCGCAATTTGGTAAAATCCACGGATGAAAAAAATGACGTCTATGCATTAGGAGTGGGAGGAAGAATCAGGCTTACTCGACGGATGACTTTCAATGGTGAGTATATTTATGTTTTGCCTAACCAATTATCCTCTGCGTATAAAAATTCATTATCAATCGGATTGGATATCGAGACGGGTGGGCACGTATTTCAGTTGCATTTCACTAATTCAACCTCTATGTCGGAGTACGGTTTTATAACCCAAACTGAAAATAATTGGGGTAAAAATGCAGTCAGATTTGGCTTCAATGTATCAAGGGTATTCACTCTTTATGATGCTAAAAAGTTAAAAAAATAGAACGATTGTGAAAAAAAATAAAGCAAATTGATATTTTTTTTTGACTAATATCTCAATTTGAAAATAAAAAAGCCAAGTTTGATTCAGTTCATCCTTGGCTTTTTTTTATCCCCTCAGCAAAATACATAGTAATAAATTTATTTTTTTAAAAAATTTAGAACCAAGCCATTACATATACACATTTTAAATCAAATACGGATTTATGTGAAACTATATGAATAGAAGTAACTAAACTATTATTCAAATATTATAAAATAATAAATTAATAACTACCTATTTTATGTTACAATTATTCTTTGTAACTTCGTGTTGTGTTTTCAACTTTTTTCATCAAAACTTTTTTTTTAAATAATTTATTTTATTTTTGATAATCGTTGTTTAAACACAGATAAAATAAAATTAATAACTTGTTACCCACCTAATTTAGTTTATACATATATAACTCCACCAAAAACTCATTGAATAACATCGGAATACGATGTTTTATGATTTAAATAGAATTAATTATTTAAATATATTTTTGAGAAATATTCTCGGACACTTAAAACAACACATTTTGCATGAAAAATTTATCACCACAGGTTGAGTTGGTCAATCAAATTATTAGTAATGGTCACAAAGCTGGAGTTCTTCAAGTGAGAATTCAAAATTCAAAAGTCAATGGTAGAAGTGTAACAGTAGATGGAAAAGAAAAGATTTACTTCGGTAACTGTAGTTATCTTGGACTTGAGAATGACGAAAGAATAAAAGATGCAGCTATAGAAGCTATTAGGAACTATGGCACTTATTTCTCATGCTCTAGAACGTATGTAGAAGTTCCACTATTTGAAGAATTAGAATATTTGTTTTTTCAAATGTTTGGAAAGCCATGTACAATAGCTCCTACCACAACTTTGGGTCATATGTCTAATATTCCAATATTGATTAGACCTGAAGATGCTGTTATTCTGGATCATCAAGTACATGCAAGTATACAAAATGCAGTTCAGATTGTGAAAGCGAATGGTACTCATGTTGAAATCATGAGACATGGACGTATGGATATGTTAGAATCGCGTATAAAAAAACTTAAAGATAAACATGATAGGATTTGGTTTATGACAGATGGTGTTTATTCAATGTACGGAGATGTTGCACCTATGGACGAATTACATGAGTTAATGGATAGATATGAACAACTCTGGTGCTATGTTGATGATGCTCACGGAATGAGTTGGACAGGACATAATGGTACAGGTTTCGCTTTA
>JANPHO010000360.1:0-11481 GCA_031424515.1 Saprospiraceae bacterium | reverse complement strand
TGTATTGGGGGTGGAATACTGAGGGGGTATTGGTCAGAGACCATATAATGTATGCACCAAGTCAGAGACTTGGCGCAAGCGGGTAGTGTTTAGATTAATGAATTACGAAACGGATTTTAAACAGATTCAAGTATAAAATTGCCATCAATGCCTAATTTTTCATGCACTTTTTTAGCAAATTCTAAATTCACTTTTCTTTTACCATTTAAATATTCAGATACACGGGAGGTTTCAATGCCTAAAAGAGCTGCTAAATCTTGTCTTTTTAGCTTCATTTCATACATTTTTAATTCTACCATTCCAATTAAGGTGGTGGGAGTAGGAAATGATACATACTTTTTTTCATATTCTTGAATAGCCTCCGCCAATAATTGCGCATGGGATTGTTTCTCTTTATCATCTCCCATTTCAGCCAATAATTGGTCTAAGGTTTTAAATGCCGCTTTTAATTCTATATCTGAATGGATTGTCATTGTTTGAATTCGATTGTTTTTACATCAATTTTATCATATTCGGCATGAGTACCGATGAATTTTATATAAACTGTTCGGATACTAAATATTACAGAAGCTACTAAACGGTAACGATTTCCTTTAATATTGAACACAAAGCGCTCATTGCCAACGTAATCTGCGCTCTTAAAAGTTTCTTTAACATCGTTTATATTCGACCAATTAGCATCTGAAACTATATCATACCATTCCATTAAGGGTACTATTGTAGCGCTATGCTTTGAAGCAAATCGGACTAAAGCTGATTTAGCAATTATTACCATTACAAAGTTATATATTTTTAGCACTTTTCTGTAATAAAATTACATAAAATGTAATTTTATTACAGAAAATTAATCATTCATTAAAAAGATTGTATTGACCTTTTGGATTTACTTTTGGATAATAAGCTATTTCAGGCTCGGTAGCTTTGGTAACACCACCATATTGTTCAATAGTCTTATAAAGAGTTTTCTTAATGTGTGCTTCTTGTTCATTGAAATGTTTAGTTGTATATCGCAAAACAGACCATTTATAACTTTCCAGTTCATTGTTTCGAGTTTTATCGTAATGAACATTATTATCTCCCATATGATATTCGTCGCCATCACACTCTATATCAATATTTCCATTTTTACAAAAAATCGCAAAATCGAGTATATAAAATCGTTTTTCATCTACATACTCTATCCACTCTCGTTCATAAACGATAGCCATTGCGTTTATCAATTCCTCCATCTGATTTTCGAGTGGACTACTTTTAAATATACGATTTATATCTTTTGTACCGCTGAAAAACTTCTCTTCACTGGTTGAGATAAAAAGAATCCTGCGCCCACTTCTACTTTCAATCGGTTGGGGTAAATCTCTCAATTCCTCTAACTGAATTTTGAAATAGCTTTTATGAGATTTTCGGCTATTTTTAGGCTCATCTGGAAATAATTCATGTCTTGTAGCAACAGTAATTCTGCTTATACGAGCATATTTAACTATTTTCCATTTGAGTTCATCGGGAAAACTTGCTGGATGGTAGAAAGCAATATACTCTGCACTTCCATTCTTAACAATAGAAGGAGCATTACTTTGAGGAACACGATACCATAACTGATTTTGAACTAATACCCAATCTTTTGTATCCGGAATTAATGCAACCAGAACATTGAGTTTTTCTTTAGTATTATTAGTTTTTCTCATTTTGTATGTTTATTATGTATTTTATTTTACTTACATACAAATATAGTATTACTCAGAATTTCTACTAAATTTTCCTTCAATTTTATTTAAGGGATAAAGTAAAAAATAAACTACCCAACTAAGTTCTTCTATTTCCCTTACTCTACGTTAAATTGCTTTTAAATAATTCATTATTTCTCAATCAATTTGCCTTGATTAAGGAAAATATAAAAACCCATTTGGGTAGTTTATTTTTTACTTTATCCCTAAAACTCTCAAAACCGCCAACTCAAGCCCATTTCACCACCCCTCAGTAAAGGCTGCAATTGGGTGATTTTGGAACTGTGAATGAGGTAAGCCGAAAGGTCGAAAGCGAAAAGGAAGGCACCATTGAGGGCGATGGCTTGACCGAAGCCTTTCCACCGTTGGGGATTCTTAGTATCGTTTTTACTTTTTTCAAGCATCCACGCGCCCGCCGCCATGTAGCCGACGTCCAATCCCGCGTTGAAAAGAAAGAGTTTATCCACTTTATGGTGTTCGTTGATGGAGGCGAAAAGGTCGTATGAAGCGGGATTTTCACGGATGGCTGCCAAATATCCGAAGGTAGCAATGGTAGCGTTGACAGCATTCCATCCCAGATTCATTTGGTGAAAGGATTTGGCTGACCCGTCAGTATTGCCGATGCGCAAACCACTCAGAGCCATGTTTCCGACCGCCCAACCACCTAAAACATACATGGCTTTTTTACTAAAATCCGCCCGATTTTGGTTGAACGTTTTTAAATCCAAGTTCTGAGCGTAAACTGTTAGAGTACAAGCTAAAAAGAAGGTAATGAGGAGGTGTTTGTTCATCTTATTACGTTTTTCGGATGTCGTTTTTAGTGTATCGAGCGAAACACGACACACTAAAAACGACACACATCAAAGCCTTTACACCCATTTAGCCGTTGCCATCATGGGTTTGGGATATTGTGCACCGAGTTTTACACCGTAGCGACCCTGCTCATCGAAGGAAAGCGTATCGGGACGGTGGATTTTTTCGATGGGCACATTTTTTAATTCTGGAATCCACGTTTTCACGTAATCACCGTTGGCGTCATAGCGTTGCGCTTGGGTAATGATGTTAAAATAGCGGTTTTCACGGGGGTCGTTGCCCACGCCCGCCACATAGAGCCAATTGCAATAATTGCTGCACGGGTCGTAATCCACGAGCATACTTTCAAACCACTCGGCACCCATCACCCAATTCACTAAAAGGTCTTTTGTGAGAAAGGACGCCACATTTTGCCGCCCACGGTTGCTCATGAAACCCGTTTGAGCGAGCTCACGCATGTTGGCATCAATGAACGGAATGCCCGTTTCGCCCTCTGCCCAGATGCCGAAAAGGCGCTCATCGTCTCGCCACCGTTTATCGGGTTTTCCCAATAATCCACCGATTTGAAATATCTTGTTTTCGTATTTTTTACCGATTAAGCGGAAGTAATCCCGCCATAAAAGTTCAAAAAACAGCCAATAAGTGCTTTTATTGTCACCTCGTTCGGCTTCATATTTTTTGAGCTCTTGATAAATCATTTTAGGCGACAAACACCCTTGCGCTAAATACGCCGAAAACTTAGAGGAATAATCGCCGCCGAGCATGCCGTTGCGGGTTTCTTCGTAGGTTTTAATAAGGTCTGTATCCCACAGATAATATTTCAATCGCTTCAAACCCTCGGTTTCACCACCTTTGAACGGGATAACGGCCCGGTCGTCGGGCTCAATCTTGTCGTGTCCAAAATCCTCAACGCTCGGAATATCACCCAATTCCAATTTGACATTCTCCAAAGACGTGCGGACTGAAAACGGCGGAAATTTATCAGGCGTGCACAAAGGCTCTCGTACGGGTGTGATGCGCTCCGTTTCTTTCCTGAATGCCGTGAAAGTTTCAGGCGTTTGGGTAATCGGGAACGGCAAATCGCTGGTGTGATAGAGCATTTTACCCCGAGCATAGCGGATTTCCTGCCCTACTCTCCAGAGTTTGCTCTCCAAATCATCCTGGATTGCTAATTCGTCGCGGGTGCGCTCACGGTTGCAGAATATCCAAGAGGATTTGACTTCTTGAGCCAAATCAAAGAGAATATCCTCCGGCTTCCCAACCCTCACTATCAAATCAACGCCTTTTTCACGCAAGTTTTCACGCAAATCTTTGACGGATTCGATGATGAATTGAGCTCGGAATTTGCCCGTTCGAGGGAAACCAAAGGTGGTTTTACCCATAAAAAATCGTTCGTCGAATACATAAATCGGAATTACTTCCTCCGCATTGCGCAAAGCTTCTGTTAACGCCTCATTGTCGTGTAAACGCAAATCATTCCGAAACCATAAAATTGCTCGTTTCTTTTTCATATTCAGTCATGCTTTAGAGACGTAATTTTAACAAAAGACAAGCATATTAGTTGCTTTTTTACATCTTTTTTTAAATGTTTTTACGTCATTAAAATGTCATTGTTGAGAGTAATTGTTTCTAAAATTAGAGCAGATGTACGAGTCCGCCGGACTCGTAGAAGTTGGGTTATCTTCACTACTACAAATGTGTGAGTCCGCTGGACTCAATATTATATCTGAAATTGAGTCCAGCGGACTCGTCCCGCTTCTCGGGATAGAAAGTTCATTCTAATGATTTTTAACGAGTCCAGCGGACTCGCACATTATATTGACCATTTATTTGCCATAATCGCAAAGCTACGGTATCAAAAATGGAACTATTTACCCCCGAATACAGTTATATGCCCAATATTTGATTTAAAACAGAGTAAAATGAACATTGATTTATTAAAAAAGGAATTGCAGTACCGAACCGCTCGAAGCGGTGGCAGCGGTGGGCAAAATGTCAACAAAGTGGAAACGAAAGTTGGAATTATGTGGGATGTGAACACCTCGCAGCTTTTTAACGATGCTGATAAAGCGCTCATTTTCAGCAAGTTAGAAAACCAAATCACGAAAGAAGGAATCCTTCAAGTGGTGAACCAAACCGAGCGCACACAATTGGGCAACAAGCAATTGGCAGAAAAGAAGCTTTTTAAATTGATTGAAAAGGCTTTGAAAAAAGAGAAAGAGCGCAAGCCAACAATGACGCCCCCCTCAGTAGTAGCGGCTCGAAAAAGAGAAAAAAGAGTCACGGCTGAAAAAAAAGCCTTTCGCAGTAAGGTCAGAAATTATCCAAGTGATGATTCTGACCTTTCTCTTTAGTAAGATGTAAGATGTAAGACGCTTGGATTTAAAATTTTCACACGAAACACCACACACTTTCGAAAAAATACAATTTTCTTCTCCCCTATTCGTCTGTGATGGTATAAAACAGACATTGTATGCTCTCCATTATTGTTTTCATAGTTTTGATAGTTCCCGCTTCAGGAATAGTGATTGGTATATTGATTTCGGCTCCCCGCTACAAAGGTGCCGTGAGTGACCATTTTGACGGTAAAAACTTTTACAACCCCAACGGACGCAACGCCAAAGGCTTTAAAGAAGCTCTGAAGTGGATGACTTCAAAGCGTGAAAAAAAGGTAAAATGGGTCACACCTCCCGATTTTCAATATGGTGAAAAACCGCTTGAAAATGTGGATAATGGCGGATTAAAAGTCACTTTTATAGGTCATTCGACCGTTTTATTGCAATTTGATGGTTTAAATATACTCACCGACCCCGTTTGGTATGAGCGGTGCAGCCCTGTGCAATGGGCAGGCCCTAAGCGGATTGTGCCCGCGGGCGTTCGCTTGGAGGATTTGCCTAAAATTGATATTATCCTCCAAAGCCACAATCATTGGGATCATTTGGATATTGAAACCCTGAAAAAGATATGCGCAAAAGACAGTCCGAAGGTGTTCACTTCTTTGGGTATTTCACAATTTTTAAAAAAACAAGGTATTCGTAACTCCGTGGACATGGATTGGTGGGACGAACTACCGATTACTGTCACGCTCCCGAGTACTCGGGATGATGGCGCATCATTCCAATCGAATGATAAAAGCGACAAGGAGGTAACAGTAACCTGCGTACCATCTCAACATTTTTCGGGACGAGGTACTTTGGATAGGAATGGTACTTTGTGGTCGGGTTTTGTGGTATCAAGCCCCTCGATAGGTAATATTTACTTTGCGGGAGATAGCGGATATGGGGACTTTTTTAAAGAAATTGGGGATAAGTTTGGTTCTATGCGGTTGTCGTTGATTCCAGTGGGCGCATATCAGCCGATTTGGTTTATGTCGCCCATTCATTGCACACCCGAAGAAGCAGTGCAAATTCATCATGATGTACGCTCTGAAAAAACTTTAGCCATTCATCATAGTACATTTCCTTTGGCTGATGATGGTCAATTTGAGGCTTTAGAATGGCTCCATGAGGCTCGAATACTGAGGGGAGTGACTGTGGATGATTTTTTTGTATTAAAAGAAGGAAGTAATTTAACCGTGACACCGCTTTGAGCGGTGCCACGGTTTTAAAAAAAATCCGCAAGCCATTTCTGACTCGCGGATTCTAAATACATTATTTTACTAATATAAACTTTAAACCTACCTATGAATTTGGATATAGCCCGTCTTCCTTGTTTGCTTCGATGCATCTAAGAATAAGACGTAGAAATAAGTGCCATCTGGTACAAATCTGCCATTCCAAGTACCATCCCATCCACCATCATTGGTATATTTTTCTTTATTGAAAATTTCAACACCCCAACGATTATAGATAATTAATTGATTATCAGGGAAGTTTTCGATGCCTCTCATTTGCCATCTATCGTTCATGCCGTCACCGTTTGGAGAGAAACCAGTGTAGACATAGATGCTATCCCCAGAAGTAACATTAATCACAACCATTGCAGTATCGCAACCATTGGCGTTACAGATTCTGTAGAAGAAGGTATCCCGTCCCCAGAAGTTGTCACCCGGCACGTAGAGTGCTTTATTATCTGAACCGATGACCACCAAACCTCGATTAGCCGCTTTGGTAATTTCAGCTTTAGTGGCTCCTTGTAAAGAGTCATTGGCCAAAATGATAATCACAACGTTTTCATTCAACTTGGTCGAAGCCGTATCGTTATTGGCAATCGGTAGATTAATAGTATCGCATTTCACGGTGAAAATAACTTTCGCAGTATCACAACCAGCTAAATTACAGATTTCATACGTCAAAGTATCTTTTCCACAGAAAGCAGAATCCGGCTGATAGACTATTTTATTTAAGAAAGTTAAAACAGCTGAACCCCGTTTAGGGAACGAAACAACTCTCACTGTGTCAGCACCATTCAATGTATCATTATCTAAAATCGATACTACTACTGGAGTTGCTTTGGTCGTACTGGCTGTATCATTTACCGCAATTGGGAAAAGGCTTGCTAAACTATCGCACGTTACACTGATAACAACTTGAGCTGTATCGCAACCATTAGCCGTACAGATTCCATAAGTTAATGTATCACTACCGCCACAGAAGCTTGCATTCGGTGTATAATAGATATTGGAGAATGCATCCAACTTAGCCGTACCATTTTTAGGTGCTGTAATAATATATGCTGTATCCAAATTAGCACCATATAGTTGATCATTAATTAAAACAACTACCGTAATTGGTCGAGCTTGCGATGTTGTTTGTTGATCATCAATTGCATCAGGGCGTTGATTCGCAACGGTATCACAAGTTACGGATATGATGACATTAGCAGTATCGCAACCGTTGACAGTACAGATTGCATATCTCAATGTATCGTTGCCACCGCAGAATGTACCGTTAGGCGTGTAATCAATATTTAAAGCATTGACTACTGCACTACCGTTGGTTGGCTTTTTAATTATCACAATTGAATCTAAAACACCGTTGACAATATCATTTGTGAGGACTTCAACACCCACTAATTTATTCTTGAATGTTGTAGCGTAATCATCACGGGCATCAGGGCGGTTGACTATTGAATCACATGAAACTGTAATGAAAATAGATGCTACATCACAACCATCAACGTTACAGATACCATATTGAATTGTATCCGTTCCACAGAAACCGTTGCTCGGAGTATAGATAACATTATTAGATGCATTTACACTCACTGAACCGTTTTTAGGGCTCGCTACAATACTCAGTTTACCCGTTAAAATACCATTAATAGCGTCATTCGATAGTGCATTAATTGGTGTTGAAACGTTTTTATTGACTGTTACCACATCGTTAATCGCATCAGGACGTAAGCCCGTATTACAGTCAACAGAGAAGAAAACAAAGGCATTTGTACACTTATTATCATCACGACAAATCGTATATTCCATTGTATCTTTTCCACAATACCCTGCTGATGGTGTATAAACAAGCGAATCAGGCGCAACTATCGAAATAGTACCACGTTTTGGTAAAGTAGCTACTGAAATGCTGCCGAATGTGCCATTTAACGTATCATTCACTGTAGGTTTGAAACGAACAGGGACATTCGTGCGCGTTACAATATTATCATTTACGGCGATTGGCACAGTGACTGTGGTATCGCAAGTGACCGTGATTTCAACTAAAGCCGTATCACAACTATTCGCATTACAGATTTCGTAAGTCAATGTATCTTTTCCACCGCAGAAACCAGCTTGAGGTGTGTAAATAATGCTATTTACTGAAACAGATGCTGTACCTTTCTTCGGATTAGCCACTATACTGAGGGGCCTATTCAAACCACCATTCAAAGTATCATTTGTTAAAACGCTAATCGTAACCAATTGCTCTTTTTTAGTAGTAGCTACATCGTTAACTGCTACTGGAGAGAGACCCGATGGAGGCACTGTATCACAAGTAACATTGATAGCGATAGTAGCTGTATCACATAAAAGTGATTGATTACAAATACGGTATGTAATAGTATCCGTACCACAATAACCTGATTGCGGACTATAAATCAAGGTATCTGCTGCGGTGAATGACACACTACCATTTTTAGCACCTGATACTATATTTAAATTGAATAAAGTACCATTCAGCGTATCATTTTTAATAGGTGCAATTAAAACTGGTGTATTGCGGCCAGTCGTTACGTTATCATTAACGGCGATTGGCTGGTTGGCGTTGTTATTATTACTACCCGTACAATTGACAGTTACAAATACCCACGCTGTATCACAACCATTAGCATTACAAACACTGTAACTTAAACTATCTGTATATCCACAAGAATCCGTTTGAGGAATGAAGGTAATTTGATTACCAGTCACTATGCCCGACCCTTTTGTGGAGTTCGTAATAATAACTATTGGATTTGAAAGACCACCACTCACTGTATCGTTTGACAATACAGAAATCAAGATTGGTGTATTTTTATTAGTTGACACAATATCATTGATTGCAGTCGGAGGTGCGCTGTTACCAGTTGTATCACCATTGCAATTCACAGTGACAATGATAGTACCCGTGTCGCACAACGATAATGTATTACAAACTCGATATGAAACTGTATCTTTTCCACAGAAACCATTGATAGGCGTATACACCAATGAATCAATAGCAGCAAATGCTACATTACCATTTTTAGGATTCGTTACAATAGATACCGAACCGAGCGTACCATTTATGGTGTCATTCACCGTTGGCTTAAAGTATAAAACGGTATTTTTATTCGTTGAAACTGTATCATCCACTACTACTGGTGGGCAATTAACAGTAATGACTACTTGAGCTGTATCACAACCATCAGCATTACAGATTTCATAAGTCAATGTATCCTTTCCACCACAGAAATCTGACTGAGGGGTATAGATAATTTGATTGCTCACGTTCACTGTTGCACTTCCTTTGCCAGGTGCTTTTACAATCGTGGCTGATTTTGTCAAAGTACCATTAGGCGTATCATTCGCTGATACATTAATTGTTACTAAAGTATTTTTAGCCGTACTTGAAATATCATCATTAGCTACCGGCGGTACCACTGGAGGACAGTTGACTGTTACTATTACCATTGCTGTATCGCAACCGCTAATATTACAAATGGTATATTTAATCGTATCAACTCCGCCACAGAAACCTGACTGAGGCATATAAACAATACCATTTGAACCATTGACCGATACAGTACCTTTAGGTGTATTGATGATAGTCAAAGCTCCCGTTAAAATACCGTTTGTGGTATCATTTAAAAGAGCATCAATAGTTATACCTGAGCCTTTTAATGTTGAAACCGCATCATTTACAGCTACTGGAAGCACTATCGCAGGGCAATTCACAGTCACCACAACCATTGCCGTATCACATCCATCTAAATTGCAAATTGAATACGTAATCGTATCTGTTCCACCACAGAAACCTAATTGAGGGATGAAATTGATTTGATTTGTACCATTTACAGTAGATGAACCTTTTGCTGTACTGATTATATTCAATGAACCGACTAAAGTGCCATTTATGGTATCATTCGTTATCGCATCAATGGTGATGCTGTTGTTTCTGGTAGTAGTAGCTACATCATTCAAAGCTACTGGCAATACTAATGGTGGACAAGTTACTGTAACAACCACAATTGCGGTATCACATGAATTGGTATTACAGACTTTATAAATAATCGTATCCGTTCCACCACAGAAACCAGGTTTAGGTGTAAAGACAATTTGATTCGAGCCATTTGCCGTTGATGAGCCTTTAGCTGTACCAACTATTGTTATACCACCCGCCATAGTACCATTTAGAACATCATTAGTGATGACATCAATGGTGACATTGGTGTTTTTAGATGTAGTCGCCACATCATCACCCGCTACTGGCGGCGTTGGCGGAAGGCAATTAACCGTCACCACTACTATTGCCGTATCGCAACCACCCGCATTACAGATTGAATAAGTGATTGTATCATTACCGCCGCAGAAACCTGGCTTCGGCATATACATTATTTGATTCGAGCCATTTACCAAAGAAGAGCCTAATTTAGTACTGATCACCGTCAATGGACCAACTAATGGACCATTTTGAGTGTCATTGAGTAAGGCTCTAATGATAAGTCCACTTCCTTCTATTGTTGAAACTGCATCGTCCTTCGCAATTGGAGGCACGGGGCAAGTCACTGTTACCACCACATCTGCAGTATCTGTTCCACCCGCTGTGTAAATGACATAAGTCAATGTATCCTTTCCACCACAGAAGTTTGACTGAGGGGTAAAGACAATTTGATTTGAGCCGTTTATTGTCGCAGTTCCATTTCCTGAATCCGTGATTCGGATAGAATCCAACGCCACACTGCCCAAATTATCATTTGTCAATACGGTTATTGTTGCTCCTGTATTTTTCAATGTTGAAATTGCATCATCTACTGCAATCGGAGCAGCTGGACATGTGACTGTCACCACCACATCTGCAGTATCTGTTCCACCCGCTGTGTAAATGACATAAGTCAATGTATCGTTGCCACCACAGAAGCCTGACTGAGGGGTGAAGACAATTTGATTTGAACCATTGATTGTTGCTGTACCATTTCCTGAATCTATGATTCGGATTGAATCCAATGCAACACTGCCCAAATTATCATTTGTCAATACGGATATTGTTGCTCCTGTATTTTTCAATGTTGAAATAGCATCATTTACTGCAATAGGAGCAGCTGGACATGTAACTGTCACCACTACAATTGCTGTATCACAACCATTTACATTACAGATTGAATATGTAATCGTATCTGTTCCACCACAGAAATTTGACTGAGGGGTATAAACAATTTGGTTGGAACCATTCACCGTAGATGAACCCTTAGCGGTACTGATTATATTCAACGCACCCACCAATGTACCGTTTAAAGTATCATTTGTAAGAGCAGTAATTGTAATACCTGC
>JANPHO010000359.1:0-2624 GCA_031424515.1 Saprospiraceae bacterium | reverse complement strand
GTAAAATTGATGATTTGAATATCACAAAAGCCGATGTATATTCCATTTTTCTGGGTACAAATGAATGGTGGGCGGGCAGACCGATTGGCACTTTATCGGATTATCAAGATAATACGGGCAATAATACCGTTTATGGCTCTTTTCGCATCATCATCAATAAATTGCGCAGCTTGAATAATAACGCTAAAATTATACTGATTACGCCCATGCAGCGCGTGGATTTTGTCTATATCGCCAATATGAAAAACAACGCTTATGGGTCATATAAGGATAAAAAAGGGCAATTATTGTCGCAATTTGCGGATGCAATCAATCGAATAGGGCAATTTGAGCATTTTGATGTCCTTGATTTATACAATACTCGTTCGTTGAGGTTAGAAAAATTAGTGAAATTTAAACGTCTAAAAGACCCTCAAACGGGGCTTTATAAAAACTACAAATACCCCAAGTTTATTGACGTTCCTTTTAACACAGAAAAAGACGAATATCCTTATCCAGTTGACGCTATTAACATGACTTACGATGGGCTT
This sequence comes from Saprospiraceae bacterium, assembly GCA_031424515.1. GTDB lineage: Bacteria > Bacteroidota > Bacteroidia > Chitinophagales > Saprospiraceae > JAAFJT01. The sequence continues at coordinate 2,094 of JANPHO010000359.1, read as the reverse complement.
CATCCTTCGGATAAAGGCTATAAAGTCATTTCTAAAATGCTCGTAAAGGTTTTAAAAAAACATTAAAAATTTACCGTTTTCGTTTCATTCTTAAAATAAGTATTATGAAAAATTTCAATTATTACCTCTTTTTTATTCTAATTTGTTGTTTTACTAAAACTGCTTCCGCCCAAATCCAAACGGGTGAAAATGTAGCCGTCACGAGTACCGACGCAGGCAAAGTACGCGGGTACATCCATAGCGGCATTTACACATACAAAGGCATTCCCTACGCAACAGCCAAGCGATTTGAAATGCCTGAAAAACCTAAGCCGTGGCAAGGTGTTAGCAGTTCGTTGTCCTATGGCCCCGTTTCGCCTTTGATGGATCCTACTACGAGTATTCAAGATGAACCTGAATTTGTATTTCACCACGATTGGGGTTTTCCGAATGAAGATTGCTTACGCATCAATGTTTGGTCGCCGGGTATCAATGATGGCAAAAAACGCCCCGTTATGTTTTGGATACACGGTGGCGGTTTTACAGCAGGTTCTTCGCAGGAATTACCTTCTTATGATGGTGAAAGTTTGGCTAAAAAAGGCGATGTGGTTGTCGTTTCTATCAATCATCGCTTGAATATTTTAGGTTATTTGGATTTATCTGCTTACAGTGAAAAGTATAAAAGTTCGGCTAATCTAAGCATTATTGATATGAAAGTTGCTTTAGAATGGGTCAAAAATAACATCACGAATTTCGGTGGCGACCCAAATAATGTGACTATTTTTGGTCAATCAGGTGGTGGGGCAAAGGTGAATACGCTTATGGCAATGCCTTCGGCAAAAGGTCTTTTCCACAAAGCAATTAATCAAAGCGGGTCATTCCGTACTGCCATGCTTGAAAAATCAGAAACCCAAGCCATTGCTTCTGAAGTTTTAAAAGAATTAAAAATAGATGCTGCTGACGCAGATAAAATTCAAAATGTGCCTTATGCTGATTTGAGTGCAGCGGGTAAAAAAGCATTAAAAACCATTGCTGATAAAATGAAAGCGGAAGGTAAGCCCGTTATTGGTTTTGGTTTGAGTTGGGGACCAAGCCGTGATGGTGATATTTTACCATATCAACTATTTTCAAATGAAGCTTTTGAAATGTCGAAAAACATTCCTTTGATGATTGGTACTGTTAAAAATGAGTTCGGTTCAATGTTCGTGGGAGGCGGCAATGCAACGCTTGAGCAAGTAACGGATAATATCAAAAAGCAATATGGTGCAAAAGCAGATGCATATTTGGCTGCGGTGAAAAAAATCTATCCAAACGATAAAAAACCTTCTGATTTGACGGATGTTGATACCCGTTTCCGTCCAGGTGCAGTTGTGCAGGCGAATATGAAATCGGCGGTTGCAGGAGGTGCATCTACATATATGTATCTTTTCACATGGCAATCACCAGTGATGGATGGTAAATACAAAGCGATGCACTGTATGGAATTGCCTTTCGTTTTTAATAACATCGCTCGTTGCGAGGAGATGACAGGCGGCACAAAAGAAGCTCATGCTTTGGCTGATAAAATGAGCCAAGCGTGGATTAATTTTGCGCGTATGGGTGATCCTAATCATAAAGGGTTGCCTACTTGGCCTAAATACAATGCAACCAATACCTCCACAATGCACTTTGATAATCAATGTGTTGTGAAACCACAGATGGATAAAGAGTTGTTTGAATTAGTAGGTGGCAATTAGAAATTGCAAATTAGAGTAGGGGAATTTATAAATTCCCCTACTCTTAAATCATTAAAAACATCAAGATGAAAAAAGGTCTGCTTTACCTATTTATCCTACTGCTCATCGTCTCACCCTTGAACACGTTCTACGCCACCGCGCAAGGCACAGCAGCATCAAAGACGAACAAAACCCGCACCATTATCACAACTGATGGCGAATTAGATGACGTGGATTCATTTATCCGTTTGCTGCTTTATGCCAATGAATTTAAAATTGAAGGATTAATAATCAGCAGTTCGCAGTGGCATTATAAAGGCGATGGCAAAGGCACGAAGTTTATTTCTGAAATGGAAATGACGAAGAAAATGTATGGTGAACGCACCGAATTGCGCTGGCC
>JANPHO010000358.1:0-10786 GCA_031424515.1 Saprospiraceae bacterium | reverse complement strand
CTCTATACCAAAACACACCAAACCCAGTTGCACTTGAGACTACAATTGGTTTCAACTTACCAAAAGATGAGTCAGCACGTTTGACAGTATATTCAGTAGATGGTAAGACAATTTTGGCTAAGCAAGTTGCAGGTAAGGCGGGATTAAACCAAATTACAATCAACAAATCAGAATTGAATGCTAACGGTGTAATGTACTATCGCTTAGAAACAGCTGAACACACAGCAACTAAGAAAATGGTTATCATCGAGTAATCATGAAAATAGTTAATGGTTGTTGGTTATGAGTTGTTGGTTTTTAAAACTAATAATGAATAACTAACAACCAACAACTAATAAAAAACCAATCACCATTTTAAAGATATATGCTTTAAATCGGTTTTTGGGATGGCCTCTCGCGACTTTTGTCCGGGGGGCTTTTTTATTACGTAGCGCGGAACTCCAGTTCCGCATAAAAAAAGCGGTTAAACTACTGATAATCAATAGTTTAACCGCTTTTATTTTATCAAGATAGGAAAATACTACTTAACAGATTTGCTTAAAATTACTTTTACACCCTTAGATTTCATTTCATCTATGGCTCGTTTAACATCACCTTTATTCAGATTCACACCTCTCGAACCGTCCTTTATTAAGCATGTTTCATAACCCAACGAAACAGCGTCTAATGCCGTAAACTTAACGCAATAGTCCGTTGCCAAACCCATAATATAGACTTCAGTTACTTTTTTTGATTTTAAATAATCATCCAATTCTGTTTGTTGTCGCCGACCATTATCGAAAAATCCACTGTAGCTATCTACTTCTGCGTGAGTGCCTTTTTGCACAATTTCATCAATTTTATCAGAATTAAGGTCATTGTGAAACATTGCCCCGAAACTATTCTGAACGCAGTGTAAGGGCCATAAAATTTGTTGTAAACCATTTAAATCAATCACTTGACCCACTTTGCGCCATAAATGATTGGCTGCAAAGGAACCATGATTCGCCGGATGCCAGTCTTGAGTAGCGACAACCACGTCAAATGAAGGCATTAATTGATTGGCAATGTGGATAACCTCATCTCCTCCTTTTACCTCTAACGCCCCGCCTTGGCAAAAATCATTTTGTAAATCAACGAGAATTAATGCTCTCATTCTGCCTCTTTTTTATCTTTAACAAAGCCTGATATTTCGAAGTTAAAGCCTTGATTCAAATATGTTTCGTATTTCTCTTTATCAAATGAATACAATTGCGCGGGACGGTGAGCGACCCCCCTCAGTATATCCTCTTCTTTTAGGATATTCATTTTCAGAATTTTGGTTCTGAAATTGCGTTTATTAAGCTCTTTATCCAGAATAGTTTGATATAGGTTCTGCAATTGTGTCAACGTGAACTTTTCGGGTAAAAGCTCAAAACCGATGGGTTGATAGCGTACTTTGCCCCTTAAACGGTTAATCGCCATTTCTAAAATCTCAGCATGGTCGAAGGCAAGTTGGGGGAGTTTATTTATGGGAAACCATTTTACGTCGGCGGCATCTGTATCAGCTCCGATTTTGTGCTCACCGAGGTTAATGAGCGCATAAAATGCGATAGTGACAACTCGGCCACGAGGGTCACGCCCAGGTGTACCAAAAGTGAAAAGTTGCTCAATAAATACATCAGATACGCCTGTTTCTTCTTTCAGTTCTCGCAAAGCGGCCGCTTCAAGTGTTTCATTTTCATCTACAAATCCGCCTGGAAGTGCCCAATGATGTTTAAAAGGCTCGTTAGCCCTTTGTATTAAAAGCACTTTTAAGCGGCTGGATTCATCCAAACCGAATATAATACAGTCCACTGTCAAAGAGGGGCGAGGATAATCATAAGTATAAGCCATAAATAATTTAGTTTGGTTTTAAATGATAATAGGGTGATGATTATTAGCTTGCATTTTTTCTTTTCTCAAAATTAGTTTATTATCTAAACTTACTTTATGCTTCGCTAACGTCTTTTCGTCGAACAGCTTTATATTTTCGATGGTGTTATTTCTAATTGATTGAATATCAGGTAATTGATACACCAATACACCTTTTCTGAAAATGGGTTTTAATAAATTTTCACCTTCAGGTATAGAATCGTGATCCAGTTCATCAAAAATAATATCCTCGCTTTTAGTCATATTTCTTTTGACCTGCAAAATACCAGGAGTGGATGATTTCACAACTTCCTCCGAAAATTTCATTTTATGCTCCCATTCTTCCTTTTCATTTTTAATGGCGCCTAATTTATAAACGCCACCCAAAACGGGTTGGTCAAAAGCTGTCACCAGTTTTGTACCAATACCCCAAATGTCAATTCTAGCACCTTGCTTTTTAAGCTTTTCAATTTCATATTCATCTAAATCATTACTGGCAACTATTTTAACATGAGCCAATCCTGCTTCGTCGAGCAACTGTCGGGCTTCTATACTGAGGGGGGCTAAATTGCCACTATCTAAGCGAATAGATTGAATCTTAATGTGCTGATAATCAGTGTTTTGTGATATTTTAATCACGTTCTTAATGCCTTCAATAGTATCATATGTATCCACTAAAAAAGAAGCGTTTGAGGGCATTGCGGTAGCCATTTTTTCAAAGGCTGTCAATTCATCCTCCCAACTCATCACCCATGAGTGGGCATGCGTACCTCTAACTGGTATGTTATAAAGCCGACCCGCTGCCACATTGCTCGTAGCATAACAACCACCGATGTAAGCCGCACGACTCGCCGTGATACCCCCGTCAATGCCTTGTGCCCGACGTAATCCGAATTCTAAAACCATATCATCGCCCGCGGCTTTGACTATTCGAGTAGCTTTAGTTGTTATTAAAGTTGAAAAATTTATAATATTTAAAAGGGTCGTTTCAATAAAATTAGCTTGCCAAAGCGGTCCTTTTACCCGTAAAATGGGTTCGTTCGGGAAAATGACCTCCCCCTCAGTAACGGCATCAATATCACACTCAAAACGGAAACGTTGGAGGAAATTGAGGAAATGTTCATCAAATAGTCTTTTTCCATCGGCACTTTTCAAAGAACCCAAATACGAAACATCGGATTCTGAGAAATGAAGATTTTGGAGATATTCCACAGCCTGCTCTAAACCGCTGGCAATTGTATGAGTGCCGCCAAAGGGATTGCGACGGAAATAAAGGTGAAAAACCGCTTCACGATTGTAAATACCCGTTTTCCAATATCCATAAGCCATTGTTAGTTGATATAAATCAGTTAAAAGGCTTAGATTTGTCTTATAAATGCGATTTAATGTATTCATAATGCAAAGTTAGTTTTATAAACAAACTAAGTCAAATTTATTTTTACATTTTTTTCACGAAAAGGGCTTTTTATTCGTTTTAAAGTAGCGCGGAACTCCAGTTCCGCTATTAAAAAGAATAAGTGGCGACGTATAATAATTATGTATTTTAAAAATGGCGGAACTGGAGTTCCGCACTACAATAAAATGAAAAGTACGAGATTAGTTTTTTTTAGTATTCTATTTTTAAATTTTACTTTACTGCCAAGCGTATGGAAGGAATTTCAGAGTTATGAGGGAAAATTTAAAATATTGATACCTTCGGGTGCAATGACTGAAAAAGTCAATAAAATGAAAACGGCGGTGGGTGAACTGGATTATCATCAATTTATCTACAAACCAGAGGATAAAGATCCAGAAAATGTCTTTTATTTAGTCAATTATTGTGATTATCCAAAGGGTACTTTTCCGCAGGATTCGACGGATTTGATAAACGAATTTTTACAAGCTACGGTAGATGCTTCGGCTGAAAGTGTTTCGGGAAAAGTGACATATCAAGCTGATATCCAACAGTCTACACATAAAGGAAAAGTGTGGCGTGTTCAATATAATAAGGATAATGCACAGGTAAAAAATAAATGTTTTATAGCCAACGACCGCTTTTATTTGTTGCAAGTGATGACATTGAAGTCGCATAGCTTGAACCCCTCAGTAGACAAGTTTTTGAATTCGTTTCAAATTTTTTAAGTCTTTAGATGATAGGTGACAGGTGTTAAATGATAGATGATAGATGATAGATGATAGAGTTCCTATTATCTGACATCTAACTTCTATCATCCATTACCCATCATCTATCATCCAACATCCAAAAAATAATCTTACCTTTGGGAAAAATATTGCGTCAGAAATAAAATTTGGTTGATGAAAATATGTGTTTTCCCGGGGTCATTTGACCCGATTACATCAGGTCACGAGGACTTAGTAAGGCGGGTTTTACCGCTTTTTGATAAAATAATTATTGGAATTGGCATTAATTCTCAGAAAAATTCATTGTTTACATTGGAGCAACGCATACAATGGATTCATGATGTTTTTGCTGATGAGCCGAAAATATCCATTGATTGTTTTGAAAAATTAACGGCGGATTTCTGTAAAAAAGTAGGCGCTAAGTGGATACTGAGGGGCTTGCGCAATGCCTCTGATTTTGACTACGAAAAGACTATTTCACAGCTTAATTACATTGTCGGTGATGGCTTAGAGACGATGTTTTTGATTTCACAACCACAATTTTCTCATATTTCGTCCACAATAGTTCGTGAAATTATCAAGGGTGGGGGAGATGCTTCGCCGTTTTTACCGAAGGAGTTAAAAATTGTACCCCCTCATTAAAAATGCTGATTTTATATAAAAAAACCTTTATTTTTGTAGAAAAAACTATACGATGAGTGTTGCTTCTGTTAAAGCCGAGTTGATGAAAATGCCTGATTTACCCCAATTAATGGGTGAATTGGCATCGGCATTGGAACAAGAACGCCTCAAGCGGCAAGTTTTTTATGAATGGGTTGATGAAAATAAAAAAGTAGAGTTTATAAACGGTGAAATAATAGAACATTCACCTGTCGCAGATGAACACAGTGAAATTTTTAATTTCGCTTCAAGAGCCATTGGTACTTACGTAGATTTTAATAATTTAGGTAAAATGCGTGGTGAAAAGGCGATGGTGAGCCTTACACGCAATGATTACGAGCCTGATATTTGCTTTTGGCGAAAAGAAATTTCGGATAATTTCGATAATTCACAAACACATTATCCTGCCCCCGATTGGATTTGTGAGATTCTTTCAAAAGGGACAAAATTAAGGGATAAGGGTGTGAAATTTAGGGATTATGCAGCGCATGGCGTAAAAGAATATTGGATTATTGATCCTCGACGAAAGACAATTGAACAATTTGTTTTACCTAAAAATAGCAATGAATACGAGTTATTCAAGAAATTAGGAATAGGAGATATGATAGAAAGTATATCTATTCATGGCTTCAAAATTATGGTTGAAAGTCTATTTGATAAAGAAAAAAATAATGACGCTATGAGAAATTTGATTTTGAGTAGCTTGAAAAAATAATTTTCTTTAAAAACACTTTCTGATTTTATATAAAAGCCGAAAAGTACACGCTACTTTTCGGCTTTTCATTTTAAAAAAACTAATTTTGTGCCGCTCAATATACAACCTCAGTATAAGCATTTTTTTAGGGTATTGGGCTTACAGTAGTATTAAAAAAATTGAATTTATATTATCAAACCAACCAAATAAAAAGTATGTCTAACGCAATTTATCATGTTCCGAAAGTAGTAAATGAGCCGATATTGACTTATCAAGCGGGTTCTCCAGAAAAATTAGCCTTAAAAAAAGCATTAAAAGAAGCAAAAGCAAAGACTATTGATGTGCCCATGTACATCGGTGGTAAGCACGTGACGACCGATAAAAAAGTAGCGATGCACCCACCGCATGAATTAAGTCATGTTTTAGGGCATTTTAATTTGGGTGATAAAAGCCACGTGGAAGGGGCGATTGAAGCAGCTTTGAAAGCCAAACCGATGTGGGAAGCGATGAACTGGCAAGACCGTGCGGCTATTTTTTTAAAAGCGGCTGATTTACTGACGGGTCCTTACCGCGCTAAAATGATGGCAGCGACGATGCTGTGCCAATCAAAAAATGCCTATCAAGCGGAGATAGATTGTATTGCCGAGTTGGCTGATTTCCTTCGTTTTAATGTGCAATTTATGACTCAAATCTATAATGAGCAACCGAATAGCTCGGCTGGGATTTGGAATCGGACGGAATATCGGGCTCTCGAAGGGTTTGTTTTTGCATTAACACCTTTTAATTTTACTGCCATAGCGGGAAATTTGGGTGCTGCACCTGCCATGTTGGGCAATACAGTGGTGTGGAAGCCAGCGGATAGCCAAATATATTCAGCCAATGTGATTATGGAAATATTTGAAGAGGCGGGTTTGCCAGCGGGTGTTATCAATTTGGTGTACGTGGATGGACCCACGGCGGGTGATGTGATTTTTAAACATAAAGATTTTGCGGGCTTGCATTTTACTGGAAGCACTAAAGTTTTCCAAAATTTATGGCAGACTATTGGTCAAAATATAGCGAATTATAGGAGTTATCCACGCATTGTGGGTGAAACTGGTGGAAAAGATTTCGTTATGGTGCATCCTTCGGCAGAACCTAAAGCTGTTGCTACTGCTTTGAGTAGAGGTGCATTTGAGTTTCAAGGTCAAAAATGTTCGGCAGCGTCGCGGGCTTATATCCCTAAATCGTTGTGGAAAGATGTTGAAAAGTACCTAAAAGCTGATTTGAAAAGCTTTAAAATGGGTTCGACGGAGGATTTCAGAAATTTCATTACAGCCGTAATTGACGAAAGGGCTTTTGATAAAATAAAAAGCTATATTGATGATGTTAAAAAATCGGACGAAGCGGAAATATTGATGGGTGGCGGTTGCGATAAGTCAAAAGGATATTTTATTGAGCCTACCGTTATATTAGCGAAGACCCCTCAGTATCGGACGATGTGCGAGGAGATTTTTGGACCCGTTTTAAGCATATATGTATATGCGGATAAGGATTTTGAAAAGACGCTTTATATCGTAGATGCGTCATCGCCTTATGCCCTCACGGGTTCAATATTTGCAACTGACCGCTACGCTATCAACATGGCTTTCGATAAATTGCGTCATGCAGCAGGTAATTTTTATATTAATGATAAACCGACGGGTGCAGTAGTTGGTCAACAACCTTTTGGTGGTGCGCGGGGCAGTGGTACGAATGATAAAGCGGGCTCAGCTTTGAATCTCTATCGTTGGCTTTCGGCTCGTACGATTAAGGAAACTTTTGTGCCGCCTACGGATTATCGTTATCCGTTTATGGCGGAGGAATAGGGTTTAGTTGTTGGTTATTAGTTGTTGGTTATTGGCTACGAAAACGTGCAATAACCAACAACTAATAACCAACAACCAACAAAATTAATATCACTTTTCAGCGTTGGTCTCATCTAATTTCTGCATAATTTCTCCTAATTTTGAAACAGTTAAATCTCCTTTGTATTTTGGAGAGTTAAAAATATTTTCAATTTTTCTTTCCTTTTCAGGCATTGCTTTGATGAAAGATTTTCGTGAAAGTTTCACTTCAGTCAGAGGTTTTTCTTCTTGTTGAATAAAATAGGTGTAGTCATTTCTAATTTCATCATATACTTCACCTTTACTATAAGCGCCGGTATCATTCACCCTTGATAATTTTTTACGAGAATTGCGGAGTAGCTTAAGCGTTGGGCTGTGATAGATTATCTGATAAACAGTGCATTCCATTGGTTTATTCGGAGTGAGGACATTGATAAAAGTAACGTCTTTATTTTCTATTTTGAGTAAAAAACTTCTGATTTTAAGGCTATTTAAATACATTTCTTTACCATCAGGGTATTTTACTTGTACCAAACCTTTTAACTGATCGAAGCGGTATTTGACTTCATTTGTGAAATGAGTGCTGTCAATTAGTCAAAGTTCCCCTTCGTGATACTGATCGTCATAAAAAAAAGGATTGCCTTTTATGCTATCGTATCTGTCATCAAAAGTCTGTGTAATAGGTTTTCCACTGCCCAAACTGGCGAGGTTGGCTTGCCCACCTACACCTGTTCTTGTTGAATTTGCAGCACTATTTTGAGCCATCCCCACCTTCGGTACTGAGGGGGTAATCAGAACTATTGAGAGGTATATAATAAACTTTTTCATTTTAATATTATTTGGTTAATTTTATTCAAAAATAAGCCTTTTGCGCTTAAAATATTAGGTATTAAGTGTTTTGCTGTATTCTTTTTTTTAAATAGAATGTTTTTGAAAAACTAAATTCTACCGTAATGATAAATATAAGACGCTGTTTTCGCCTGACTAAGTTGCTTATTGCAGCCATTTTTTTAAATTTTACCAATATTCAAGCGCAACCTTCTCAAAATAGATTTAAAGCAGGCGTAGCGGGGGGATTTCACCTTTCTCAAATAGATGGCGATAATCAGCAGGGGTATCATAAATTAGGTTATTTGATTGGGATTAACGGTGGTTTTCAAGTAAAAAACCAATTTGATATTACAACGGAATTGTACTTGAATTCAAGGGGAGCTAAGCCGAATCCTCGGCAAACTTTTTTTTCAAAAGAAGAATTAAAGATTAATATCAATATGCAATTGGCTGAAATGATGGCGATTGGTCATGTGCGATTTGACCCCAGTTCAGATATGAGTTTTTATAGGCAAGCGTTTCAGTTTGGGGTAGCTTACGGAAAAGTTTTAAAAAGTGATATTACGGTTATTAAAGATGATAAAAACCAAACAGGAATCGAGACAGAAATGAAAAAAGGCTTAAAAAAGACGGATTTGGGTCTGGTTTTAGGTTGGTCTTGGTATTTGACACCCCGTTTTGGCGTTACTGCTCGACATACATTTTCACTTTTGCCAATTTATTCAAATGAAATTGTGGGCACTGATAAAAGCAATTATTTTAAATTGAGACCTTATTTTTTATCATTAAATGTCTTTTACAATTTTATTTCACCTAAAATGGATTTAAAGAAAAATAAGAAAAAAGAGAAAGACAAATTAAGCAAGTTAGAAGAAATTTAATTTTGGTTATCGGTTTTTAGTTTTGAATTTTAAATATCAACCCAATAATGGACAACCAAATAACCACTAAGTTGACTCTAATAATAAGCTATGGTGAAATTCGCATCCCAATCGAATACAAATTGTAGGTAATTTGATATACATTGCTGGGAGGTACCTCAATTTACAGATGTTTGCGAAGCTATCATGCGGCAACTTAATTATGAGGAACTTCAAAGAAAATTCAACGCACAAGATAAAATGAGACAATATGAATCAGAGTAAGATAACTACCCCCTCAGTATAAACCCTCATTTCCCGCATTTCAGCAAAATAAAACCCACTCAATACTTCTTTTCAGACTAAAATAGTACTTTCATGTCCTTGATTTTTTAATTAAAAAAAGCATACAGAAATGAAAGTACTCATTCAAATTTCTCTCATTTTTAGCCTCTACTCTTGTGCCGTTACAGCGCAACCTAAAAAGGAAATTGACTCCAATATTTGGGTCAGAGAAGGCTATCAACTTTCCGTTGTACAATCCGATATTCAGCAGCCGCGTTTTATGCAATTCGATGATAAAGGCACATTGTACGTGTCGGTTTCAGAAAAAGGGGTAATAAAATCGTGCATGGATAAAAATGGTGATGGCTATTACGAAACCGTTACTGATTTTGTCACCAATCACCCAAAAGCGCATGGTTTGCAATGGGTAGATGGTTGGATGTGGTTCACTGAATCGGGAGCTGTTTTCAAGGCGCGTGACACCAATGGCGACGGCAAAGCAGATGAAACCATCACTGTTTTAAAAAATTTGCCTAAAGATGGTGGACATTGGTATCGTCCAGTGTTGGTGCATAAAGGTCGTATTTATACCGCTATGGGCTGCTCTGGCAATATTGATGAAGATTTGAATACGGATAGGCTCAAGATTTGGTCGTACAAAGAGGACGGCACTGATAAAAAACTCTTTGCTGATGGTTTAAGAAATACTGAAAAATTGGTGCTTCAACCGGGTACTGACGAAATATGGGGCATGGATCATGGCAGCGACGATTTCGGAAAAGTCATGGAACGCCGCAATAAAGATGAAATTAGGAAACCCATTACCGATCGTTATCCGCCGTGTGAAATGAACCATTATGTGGCGGGCGCATTTTATGGTCATCCGTACATTACTGGTAATCGTGTGCCGCGTTATGAGTACATGGATAGAAAAGACATCGTGGATTTGGCGGCTAAAACTACGCCTCCAGCTTGGTTGGCTGGCGCGCACAATGCTCCGAATGCTATGGCTTTTTACGATGGCAATCAATTTCCCGCTGAAACAAAAGGCGATGCTTTTGTGGCGTATCATGGTTCTTGGAATCGCAGCGATAGAGCGGGGTATCGCGTTACCCGCGTTTTATTTGAAAACGGAAATCCTTACGGAGAGAAGCCTTACGTCGAATTTTTAAATAAGGAAAAAGATGTATTTGGTCGCCCCGTGGATGTAATTGTCGCCAAAGATGGTTCATTGCTCATCTCGGATGATTGGGGACATAAGATTTATAAACTGTCGTATGTGGGTAAGTGATTTGATTTTGATGAGGATTTGGTTATTTGAAGATTTGAGGATTTGAAAAGTCGCATCCTTAAATCCTCATTAAAATCACATCCTCATCAACAAAAAAATCCACCCCGAAGCATCGAGATGGATTTTTTAGTTCTTTGTAAATCAATTGATTGCAAATATAGTAACATTAATTCACAAAACAATTGATAGACGTACATATTTTTTAATAACTTAGCCCCCCTACCCCCAAAGGGGGAGTACCACTCAAAAATTGCCAAAATTGCGCATTTTTGGATATTTTTTATGTTTACTGGGTGGTACTCCCCCT
>JANPHO010000357.1:0-1669 GCA_031424515.1 Saprospiraceae bacterium | reverse complement strand
ATTGAAATGGGCGAAGTACCTTTTCAAACCACGCATTATTACGGCTTATTTGCCATTGCTTTGATACTTTTTCTTATTACAATGGCAGTTAATATTTTGGCTGAACGTCTCGCCAATAAAATTCGCAAATTCCAATAGCATGAAATTAAAAGCTATTTTTAGAGAAAATCCTATTCCTTTTGTCTTGCTACTAGCTTGCACCCTATTGGTATGCGCTCTTTTATTCGTCATTTTATGGGAAATATTTTCAAAAGGACTTTCTTCTGTATCTTGGCAATTTATTTCAGATGCCCCTAAAAACGGCATGACTGAGGGGGGTATTTTACCCGCTATTGTCGGCACCATTTTATTAACTTTAATTACCACCTTGGCATCTTTACCTGTTGGCATTGCCTGCGCCATATACTTGAGTGAATATGCCGAAAACAATATGACTACGCAAATAATACGGGCGGCAATCCGCAATTTAGCGGGTGTGCCGTCCATTATTTATGGCTTGTTTGGCTTAGCGTTGTTCGTTCAAGCTTTGCATTTTGGTACGTCACTGTTATCGGCTGGCTTGACATTGGGTTTATTATCGCTACCTTATATTATTACTACTACCGAAGAGGCTTTGAAAACTGTTCCGACAGCTATGCGAGAAGGGGCAATGGCTTTGGGTGCAACTCAGTTTGAAACCATCAGAGACATTGTTTTACCCGCTTCCATTCCGGGCATTGCCACGGGCGTTATTTTAAGCCTTTCACGCGCTGCGGGCGAAACTGCCCCTATTTTGTTCACAGGTGCCGCCTTTTATGTTACAGGCTTGTCTGGTAATGTCTTTCAAGAATTTATGGCATTGCCTTATCATTTATATATGCTTTCCACGCAACATCAATCCATTGCAACCGTGCGCCCGTTGGCTTATGGCACGGCAACAGTGTTGATTTTATTGGTTTTTATGCTCAATATCGTTGCTTTTATTATTAGAAATAAATTTCGGAATCAATTGAAATAAAAAAATATCATGCAAGCTACAATGATACAAACGAAGCCCATTATTCAAGTTTCAGATTTGAATTTGTATTTTGGTGAAAAACAAGTTTTAAAAAATATCCAAATGGACATTACTGAAAAAAAGGTGACAGCGTTGATAGGTCCATCAGGCTGCGGCAAATCTACCTTGTTGAGAACGTTGAACCGAATGCACGATTTTTCACCCGATGCCCGCATTACGGGTAAAGTGACGGTGGACGGTCAAAATATTTTTGATAAACATACTTTGGTCAATAAATTGCGTAAAAAAGTCGGCATGGTTTTCCAAAAACCCAATCCGTTTCCCAAAAGTATATACGACAATGTAGCCTATGGTTTGCACATCAACGGTTTTCCGAAAGATAAAATTCCACAGCTTGTACAAGAAGCTCTTCGCAAAAGCTACCTTTTTGATGAAGTAAAAGATAAAATGAACGAACCTGCAAACCGTCTTTCGGGTGGGCAGCAACAGCGTTTGTGCATTGCTCGCACGATTGCTGTCAAGCCCGAAATCATTTTAATGGATGAACCTTGCTCTGCACTCGACCCCCTCAGTACGCAGAAGATTGAGGAGTTTATTTTAGCGTTAAAAAAAGATTACACCATTATTATTGTGACACATAATATGCAACAAGCCGTGCGGGTTTCGGATTTC
>JANPHO010000356.1:0-3732 GCA_031424515.1 Saprospiraceae bacterium | reverse complement strand
TATGACTATTGGTCATTTTTAAAAACAAAAAAATGAGCATCATCTACGGAATAGCAAGGACTCAAAGCACCCATTTCGCAAAACTACCTTTTGGTAGAAAGCACACTTATTAAATTATCCATAGAAAAATTAAACCGAATTTAAAATTGAACAAAAAGATAAATATTTGATAATCAATTACTTAATCTAAAATACAGAAATATAGAACTAAATTCATTTTATGACTAACGGTCATTTTGTGAGGCAAAAAAAAAGCATTGTCGCCTTTTTTATTTTTATGATATACTAAACCGCTTCTTTTCTAAAAGGTTTTTGAGTTTTGAAAAAAATTATTATTTTATTCCCTTCTCGAATATTTCAATGTACGCATTTAATAAATTTTCCTCTTCAATACCCAATTTCTCTTTCATCAACGTCCCCCGAACTTTGATAAGTTGCAAAACGCCAACGGTTGCTCCCCACATTATCATCGTCAAATGCAGAAGATTTAAGTCTGGATTTATCGTCCCGTTTTCTACGCCTTTTTGAGCAATGCCCCTAACGAGATGCGTAATTTTCTCACTCCATTGCGCCATTTCCTCGGTTTCGGTATGCTTATTATTGGCTTCATAGAGCGACATTAAATCGTAGTAAAGCGGATTTTTTTTGTAGAAAAAATAATTTGCTTTGATTATGTCTTTTAATTTTTCAGTAGGCGGTATTTTCTTTTTTTCAATTTTTTCAAAATCCTTGAACAACATTTCACGCGCTTTCATCGTCAAAATGTTCAAAATTTCCTCCTTACTCTTGAAATACAAGTAAATTGTTCCTTTCGCCAACTGCGTTTCGGCAGCAATCAAATCCACACTCAGCCCGTGCAAACCCTGCACCGACATGATATTTTCAGCCACTTTGAGGATAAACTCTCGCCGATTTTGTTTCTCAATTATTTTTCTGTCCAGTGTACTCATTTCACACGTCAATTTTAAGAACGTCACAAAGTTATAGAAAGCTTAATAAAAATTAAGATATTTTGTTCATTCGGGTATTGGCGGATGTTGCGTTTTTTTAGCACCCCTCAGTATAAATTCCTTTTTCAATGCCAAACGCTTGACTATTTGTTTGATAATCAAGCGTTTGTGGGTTTTGTACCCCTCAGTATTTCCACTTTTAACTCATCGCCAAAACATTACAATTCAATAAAACCTGCTGCAAATCCGCTCCACCTGACCGCAACGGGTCAATGGCTTTAACCAATTCTGTACGCATCGCAAAGAGTTCTTCACGATTGTATTTTTTTGAGCCTTTTACGAGTTCCAACTGCATCAAAACTTCTTGCTGATTTTGTTTGGGATTGAACCAGCCGTTTAGTTCAGAGCATTGGTTGCACACACCGTTTTTATTGATGAGCGCACAACGGTTGTCAAAAATATCGGTCATGGTTTTTCGGGCATCTTGCAATAGGTATTTTATTACGCCCTCTGTTTTGGTCATTATCAGACAAATTTCGGCAATTGAAAAATCATACACATCTTTCAACATCAAAACTATTTGATTTTCAATAGGCAGATTTTTAGCAATGCACGTAAAACAGGTATCAATATGCTCCTTCATATCATATTTTGCATCGGGGGCCGCTTCATGAATTTTTACAATCTCATTCCTCAAATCGGGATTGCTCAACACCAATTGTTTGGCTTTTTCCGACACATCGGGTGTCCACCGTTTTTGTCGTTGCAAATAATTGTATGCCAAATGGGTGGCAATCTGAAATACCCACGTTTTCAGAGAAGCCTCACCCTTGAAAGTTGAGAGTTTGTCATAAGCTTTGATAAACGTGTCGTGGGTCAAATCTTCTGCATCGTTTCGGTTGGCAAGCAGGCGATACAAATACGATTTTAATGGGCTTTGAAATGCCGAAAATAGGGTCTGAAAGGCGTTAATATCACCCATTATCGCCTTTTCCAAGGTATTGTCTTCCATCCTTTTTATGCGTTTAACCAATCCAAAGCGGCTTGTTGTGATGTAAAATTCCGTGTCTCAAATTTACCATTTTCGGCGGGAATATCCTTCATAAATTGGATAAATTCGGGCTTCGTGATGTAAGCAAATTTCTGAACACCCAAGCTGTAATACCTTGGATTTAAATGATTTTCACGCCAAATGGTGAAACTTTCGGGCAGTTGGAAGTTAAAACGACCCGTATCCACCAACAAATGTAAGGTTTTATGTTGCCATGCAAAGCCCGCGTAATTATGACAGGCTGCTTGAAAATCATCGTAAGTCATTTCAGCCGTTTTATCCGTCCAATCAAAAAAAAGGACAGGCTCTTTCTCTTCTAAAAGCTGAAAACTATACAGCGCATTTTGAAATAAATGTTTCATATTGTTTTTTGATTGAAATTGTAAAGAAAATTATTGGAACAAATAGCCTATTAAAAATTGGCCTTTTGACCAAAGCCCCTAATTGTTGAAGTAAACGGGGGCAAAAATGGTGGTGGCAAATTCTGCAATTGTGGTGGGTGAGGTGTTCTCGACAGTCCTCTCATGCGTATTAAGCAAGCCATTATCAGTTGCGACCATTAATTCGGCGAAGCGGTTGGCAAAGTCAGGCGTACCGCCCGTATGAACTATGCCACCAATAAAATCGGGAACGGGAAATTGAATATAAGGCAATTGTTCTTTGCCAATCGCTTTGCCCATTTCAGTTGCCAATTCCATCAAACTGTAATCTTTTGGACCTAAAATAGGATAAACGGATTTGCCTTGGAAGTCTAAAGTTGTCAATTTATCAACTATAACGGAGGCAACATCTTTGGTAGCAATCATTGGAAAAGTTGTGTTGGGCTGAATGGGCAGCCCATAAATGCCTTGATGCTTAATCAAATCCAAAGCATAAAAGGCATTTTCCATGAAAAAAGTCGGGCGTAAGTGTAGGACATTGACGGCTTCGAGCATGTTCAACTTGGCTTCCATTTCAGACAGTCCTTGAATCACGCCATTGCCTTTCATCACATGGCAACCGTTGCTGCTCAAATTGACAACGTTTTTAACGCCCGATTTTTTAATAGCTTCTATTTGGGCATCCGCTTGCTGTCGTTGGTCACTCAAAAAATCAGTAGCTATGGGGTTTGAGGCAATCATTGTCAGTACGACATCTGCGTCTGACAAAGCCGCCGTAATTTTGTCCACTTCCAAAATCGAAGCCGCTAAAATATTAGCGCCTCGTGCTTGAAAAGGCAATAATTTCGCTTCATTTCGAGCAATTAAAGTGACATTTTCATTTTGGGCTAATAAGGCATCAGCCACTTTGCTACCGACCTTGCCCGTAGCACCAATGATTACAAATTTCTTTTTTGTCATTTTTGTACATTTTTAAAATTATACATCTCTGACAAATGAGCCGCACAAAATGAATGAAAAAACAGAAAATTTTTTTGAAGTCTTTTTTTCGCAGAAAGTACCCCCTCAGTATTTTGCCGTTTTTTGAGTAGAAAACGGAGTTTTATTTAAAAAATCATTTATCCAAAAAGGCAATCAATTTGAAAATACCACTTCAAACAATATTTACATTTTTGTAACATTATTTTACATACGTTTTAAGCGCCTATACGGTAATCAAGGTAACTTTACATTGTTCTATGTTATTCTAAAAATCTAAAGACTGTAAAATGAAAAAGTTATTTATATTGATTGCTGTTTGGTTTTGTGCCAGTCATCTTTTTGCACAAGCGACGTATGCTCCCGAAACTCT
>JANPHO010000355.1:0-3467 GCA_031424515.1 Saprospiraceae bacterium | reverse complement strand
AGAATCCCAACGGTGGGCGCCAAAGTTGACAATGGGGCAATAGTGGCTAATATTCAACTGCCTGGTTTGGTGATTCGCTACACAACTGATGGCTCTGAACCGACTATTAAAAGTGCCATTTATACTGCACCTATTTCAGCAAAAGGTACAGTGAAATTGCGGGCATTTGATAGTAAAGATAGGGGAGGGAGAACGGTGCAGGTTGAAAATAATAGCAAATAGTAAGTTTAATTACACATTTAACTTTCAAAGCGATGTTAACTAAAGAAGAGTTTTGGTCTATTGTCAATAAAGCAGTGGATTTATCAAATGGTGATAAAGGCTTGCAAACAGCATTAATGGTTCAAGCGCTTTCGAGTTATGATGATATTTCAATTGCCAGTTTTAGATGTATAATGGATGAGTTGGCTTATGAAATAGAAAGTTGGGATTTAATCAGTGTTGAAATAATTTTAAAAGACGATAGTTTAATGTGGTCTGGAGATGGTCATTATTATTTTTTACTATGGGTAGTATCATTGGGAGAGACAGCTTATCATAAAATTTTAGATAACCCTGATGCTATAATTGATTTTTTACCGCAATTTACAAGTCTAAATGAGATTGACCCCGAATATTTTATGTACACTGTACCTTTTGATGCATTTGCTTTAAAATATAAAGATGCGGAAGATATAAGCGGTGTAAACAATCAAATTGATGAGGCTTTTTTTGCTGCTGATAAAGAATTCAAATACAATCGTAATTATGTTTTAAAAGGTGAAAAATTTTCAAATTTGATGGAATTAAGACGAAAATTACCGCGTCTTTGTGAAATGTACGAAAAAGATAAAAGTCTTGAAGATCTTTTTAAATTCTATTTTAAAGATTAAAATATGGATACATGAAAACCAAATTAATAATATCAATAATCGCTCTAATCACTGCCGTGGGTGGTTGGTATGCTTACAATACTGAGGGGGGTAACGATGCAATTCCTGATACTGTCAGTTATAATTTTCACGTCCGCCCTATCTTATCTGACAAGTGTTTTGCTTGTCATGGGCCCGATAAAAATAAGCGCAAAGCGGAGTTTCGATTGGATATTGAAGAGAACGCTTTTGCTCCTTTAAAAGAAACAAAAGGGGCATTTGCCATCGTAAAAGGCAAGCCTGAGGAGTCGGAATTGTATAAACGCATCACCTCAAAAGATGCTGATTATCAAATGCCGACGCCCGAGTCCCATTTGGGCAGTTTGACTGAAAATGAAATCAAAATTATTGAACGCTGGATAAAACAAGGCGCAAAATATGAAAAACACTGGGCTTTTATCAAGCCTGAAAAAGCGGCTTTACCGAAAGTAAAAGATAAAAATTGGGTTAAAAATGAGATTGATTATTTCACGCAAGCCAAAATGACTGAGCACGGGCTTTCACCCAATGAAGAAGCCGATAAAGAACATTTACTCAAAAGAGCCGCCTTGGATATTACGGGTTTGCTGCCTTCCATTGAAATAATGGACGCGTATATGGCGGATAACAGCACAGATGCTTACGATAAAGCCCTTGATAAATTATTAGCTACCCCTCAATACGGCGAGAAAATGGCGGTGCATTGGCTTGATGTGGCGCGCTATGCGGATAGTTATGGCTATCAAGACGATAATATTCGGACTCAATGGGCTTGGCGGGATTGGGTGATTCACGCTTTTAATCAAAATATGCCTTACGATAAATTTGTTACTTGGCAATTAGCGGGCGATTTATTGCCCGATTCGAGTAAAGAAGCCATACTCGCGACGGCTTTTTTGCGCAATCATAAATACACCGAAGAGGGCGGTATCATTCCCGAAGAATACCGTATTGAATATACTTTGGATAAAACGAAGACCTTTTCAAAAGGCATTTTAGGCTTGACTGCCGAGTGCGCTCAATGCCACGATCATAAATACGACCCAATTTCACAAAAGGATTATTATCAGCTTTTTGCCTTTTTTAACAACAGCAAAGAAAGCGGTTTTGAGGGCGATGTGAGCCAGTCGTTACCCGCTAAAAATCCTAAACTAAAACTGAATGAAGCAGAAATTAAAAACATTTTAAGTTTCATCAATAAAAAAGATACGGGTTCATTGACGGTATCGGTCATGGGCGAGTTGAACGGTAAACGAGACACGCCACGCATGACTTATATCCTTAAAAGAGGTGCTTATGACCAACACGGGGATTCTGTAAAGGCGGCGGCTTTATCGGCGGTTATGCCATTTGACACCACAAAATTGCCTCGGAATCGCTTGGGTTTGGCTAATTGGACGGTGGATAAAAACAATCCTCTCACCGCACGGGTTTTTGTGAACCAAATGTGGCAAGAGTTCTTTGGAGTCGGTTTGGTGAAAACGGCAGGTGATTTTGGTATGCAGGGCAATTTGCCGACGCATCCTGAGCTTTTGGATTGGCTAGCCGTTGATTTTATGGAGCATAATTGGGATATAAAAAGGCTCGTCAAACAGATTTTAATCTCTGCTACCTACTCCCAATCCGCCAAAGTAACGGATAAACACTTGGCAGTCGACCCCGAAAACGTGTATTTATCGAGGTATCCCCGCACAAGGGTCAAAGCGGAATTCGTCCGGGATATTGTAATGGGCAGCAGTGGTTTATTGATAAAAGACATTGGTGGACCGAGCGTAAAGCCCTATCAACCCAAAGGGTTGTGGGAACGGGCAACATCTGGGCGAGGCGTTTTAGCCAAATATGAATTGGATGAAGGCGAATCTCTTTATCGAAGAGGTATGTACACATTCATTAAATTGACCGTGCCGCCGCCTTCCATGATACTTTTTGATGCCAGTAACCGTGACCAATGCGAAGTGAAACGCTCAAAAACCAACACGCCTTTGCAAGCACTCATCATGCTCAATGACCCCTCAGTATTGGAGGCTTCACGCGCCTTTGCCCAACAACTTTTAACCGAAAAAACGGGTATGGAGGACAAAATAGACAAGGCATTCCGCACCATTATATGTCGAAAAGCATCTTTAAAAGAGAAAACTATTTTAACCAATTATTTCAACGAGCAATTGGCTTTATTTAAAAATAAAAAATTAGATGCTGATAAAACGCTGTCAATCGGCGCCTCGCCCATCAACAAACAAGTGGATTTGAATGAATCGGCTGCATTGATGAAGGTGGTGAGTACGATTTATAATATGGATGAGGCGATAACGAAAACGTGATTTTAAAATGCGAAATAACACGAGATTTTTTTTAGTTATAATTCTTTTTATTCAATTTACAAATGGATATGGACAAAATGAAAGACACCTTAAAAAATACTTTAAACTCAGTCCATTTATAGGAAATTCGCAGAAATTAAGTAGGTATGCACCTAAAATTTCAAAAATTGAAAAGAAAGCGTTGTTTGATAAGTTTGCAAATTGGGGAAAATCAGACGAAAGTAGAAATTATGGTTTTTGGGGAGATACCACAGGA
>JANPHO010000354.1:0-28057 GCA_031424515.1 Saprospiraceae bacterium | reverse complement strand
TACCCATAGTTTGAGATTGTAGAATGAGTGCATCGAGGCGGAGTTTATTAGATTTATTCATAATTATCAATTATTTTTTTCTGAAATCAAGTTCTTTTTCGAGTTGAATGATTTTATCTAAAATCTCATTGCGCAGTTCTTCTAATTCTCGTTTGGACATTGCAAGAAGAAAACTGTCTTCATTGGTCATGGTTAATTTGATTTGTCGGTAAGCGTTTTGCAAAACAAGTAGCTTATCTTTTTTTTCTTGTTCGGTCATAGTATGGTTTTGTTTTGAGTTTTCTTAAAACAAATTTAACCCTTATTTTTTATAAAAACAGGTCGTTTTAAAATATTATTTTTAATAAAATGATAAATGTAGGCATAATAGGTGGCGCAGGATATACAGCGGGTGAATTGTTACGTATCCTTTTGAACCACCCCTCAGTACAGATACAATTTGTGCATTCTACATCGAATGCGGGTAATTTGCTCAGCGATGTACATGTGGATTTGATTGGTGAAACATATATGACTTTCACGGATACAGCGGATTATGCAGCAGTGGATGTGATTTTCCTTTGTGTGGGTCATGGAGATGCTAAGAAATTTGTTGATCAAACAGATTTACCTCAATCTTTAAAAATCATTGATTTGTCTCAAGATTATCGTTGGGGAGCGAATCCTGATACAACTTGGGTGTATGGTTTGACTGAATTGAATAAAGAAGCTACCAAAACGGCTCAATATGTAGCAAATCCAGGTTGTTTCGCAACGGCTATTCAATTGGCCATTTTACCATTGGCAGCGCAAGGTTTATTGAATGATGATGTCCACGTTCATGCCATTACGGGTTCAACGGGTGCGGGACAGAAACCAACGGATACTTCGCATTTCAGTTGGCGCAATAATAATATTTCGATTTATGAAGCATTCAAACACCGCCATTTGAAAGAAATCACGGCGAGTGTGAAATCATTACAAGAAGGTTTTAATGCTGAAATCAATTTCTTACCAGTGCGTGGTAATTTTACAAGGGGCATTTACGCAAGCGTTTATACAAAAACGAGCTTGTGTGAAGATGATTTGAAAAAGCTGTATCAAGAGTTTTATAAAGATGAGCCTTTTACGCACGTCACTGAGCAAAATCCGAATTTGAAACAAGTGGTGAACTCTAATAAAGCCATTATTCATGTTTCAAAACACGGCGATAAAGCCTTGATTATCAGTATGATAGATAACCTTTTGAAAGGTGCCAGTGGGCAAGCAGTTGAGAATATGAATTTGATGTTTGGATTGCCACAGACTGAGGGTTTGAAATTAAAATCTGTTGCGTTTTAATTCTCGAATATTTTTTTCAAAAGAGTATCAAGTTCTTTCTCAGAAATACTTTCCTGTTCTGATTTATCAATGATTGTTAATAAAAAAACTTGTTCGTTCACAATTTTAACACAGGTAATAACTCTTGCACCACCTCGCTTGCCAGCACGTTTAGATGTGATATTAAGTCTTATTTTATAGCAATCTTGACCTAAAGAGATACCTTGAGTTGGATTTAGCTCTAAAGAATCAATCAAAGACAATAAATCATCTTCGAGGTACTGATATTTTTTTGAGAGTTTTTTTACTCGACGTTCAAAGTTTTCTGATAGTAGGATTTCAAAAGGCATAGAAAATTATTTACAAAGAGAACTCTTTATTTTTTTTAAGTTCTAAGAGGAAATTTTTAGCATTTTTTAATTTTATTTTGCCTTGCTGATGAAGTTCAGCTTGTTCCAAAGAAGATTTCAAATCATTAACAAATTCCTGTTGCTCGGTTGTTAAAGATTCTCCATCTATCTTTTGAATTTTAGTAAAAGATAAATTTGTTACTAATTCGAGAAAAAAATCTAATTTATTATCGGGTACTTCAATTGTTATTTCTTTCATTCTCTTTATTTTAAACAAAAATAAGGTTTTTGTCAATTAAATAAAATTTAAGTTTCGGAAAAATTAGATTTGTTTTATTGATAATATTAATTATCCATTTTCAATTATACAGACCATGCAATTATTCGACGTTTATCCACTCTACGACATTGAGCCTGTGAAAGGACAGAATGCAAGAGTGTGGGACAAAAATGGGGTAGAATACCTCGATTTTTATGGCGGTCATGCAGTTATTAGCATCGGACATGCTCATCCACTTTACGTAAAAATGATTTCAGAGCAGGTAGCCCGATTGGGTTTTTACTCCAATTCTATCATCAATTCGTTGCAACAGGAGTTAGCTGATAAACTCGGAGCGTTGTCTGGTTGCGATGATTATCAATTGTTTCTCATTAATTCAGGTGCAGAAGCGAATGAAAATGCCTTAAAAATGGCCTCTTTTCACAACGGACGTACTAAAATTATAGCTTTTAAAAAGGCATTTCATGGTCGTACATCGGCAGCGGTGAATGTTACGCCTGATTCAAAATTGGTTGCGCCCATCAATGCAACTTTTGAACGTGAATTTCATGATTTGAATGATATTGAAACGGTGAAAGCATCTCTTTTGAAAGGCGATGTTTGTGCTGTTATTGTTGAAGGTATTCAAGGCATCGGTGGCATTCATATTCCGTTGGGGGAGTTTTTAAAAGAAATTCAAGAGCTGTGCCACCAAACGAATACTGTCTTTATTTTGGATGAAATTCAGTCAGGATATGGGCGTTCGGGGGCATTTTTTGGATTTCAGCATTATGCTTGTATTAAGCCTGACATTATCACGATGGCAAAAGGCATGGGTAATGGTTTCCCAATAGGCGGGGTGTTGATTCATCCTAAATTTAAATCGAAACACGGTATGTTGGGGACAACTTTTGGCGGTAGCCACCTAGCTTGCGCGGCAGGGATAGCAGTTTTGGATGTGATGAAAAAAGAGAAATTGATGGAAAATGCTTACAAAATAGGTAAATATGCTATTGAAAAGATGAAAATGCTGCCGGGTGTAAAAGAGGTACGGGGGATAGGTTTGATGATAGGTGTGGAGTTTGAGTTCCCTACGGCGGCATTACGGAAGCGTTTGGCATTTGAGGAAAAATGTTTTGTGGGTTCATCAAGTGAAGCGAATACAATTCGTTTGTTACCCCCCCTCAGTATCACGAAGGAAGACGTTGATATTTTGGCAGAAAAAATGGAAATGGCTATTGCGAGGGAGTTTCAAGCAGCGTAAAATTCTCTTTAAAAATAAATATTTCAAGCCTTCGGTGCATATAGGCGTCGAAGGCTTTATTTTTACGCCAAAATAAATAAGGATGATTAGAGCATACCACAATGGTCGCATTTTTACGGGAGATAAAATATTAGACAATAGTTGTGTATTGACCGATGGGAATACGGTTTTAGAAATTGTCGAACCCTCAGAGATACCTTCTGATGCGACTTTGATTGATTTAAAGGGCAAACTATTAGCTCCTACTCTTATTGACCTCCAAATATATGGGGGTAATGGTGAAATGTTTGGCGAGTTACCTTCAGTAAAAAACCTTGAAAATACATATCATTATTGCCTTGCGGGTGGCGCAGCTTATTTTATGCCCACGGTGGCGACCAATTCTGACAAAATAATGTACGATGCGATTCAAGCGGTGAAAGATTATTGGGCGCAAGGTGGCAAAGGTGTTTTAGGCCTGCATCTTGAGGGCCCTTATATGAATATGGAAAAACGAGGTGCGCACCTAAAACAGTTTATTAAAAATGACCCCTCAGTATCGGAGGTCAAAAAACTGCTCGAAGCGGGTAAAGATGTGATTAAAATCATGACACTCGCTCCCGAAGTCGTCAGCGATGACATTATAAAACTACTTCAAGACTATGGTGTTACCGTTTCTATGGGACACACAAATGCCACTTATGTACAAGCAAAATCAGCTATTGATAAAGGTATTCACGCGGCAACGCACCTTTTTAATGCCATGTCGCCTTTGCAACATCGGGCACCGGGCGTGGTAGGCGCTATTTATGATGATGAAAATATAGTGACAAGCGTGGTAGCAGATGGGCATCACGTGGATTTTTCAGTCATTAAAATCAGTAAAACTGTTTTAAAAGAACGCATCTTTTTAATCACGGATGCTGTAACTGAAAATCTAAAGGGATTGTACAGCCATCGATTGGAGGGGGATAAATATGTCATTGCCGATGGTACACTTTCAGGTTCGGCTTTGACGATGATAAAAGCTGTTCAAAATTGCGTTGAAAAAGTAGGTATTCCTTTGGAAGAGGCTTTGAGAATGGGTTCGTTGTACCCAGCACGGGTCATAGGTTTGGATAATCAGTTGGGCAGGATTGCAAAAGATTATTCGGCTGATTTTATAGTGCTGAATACTGAGGGGGTGCTAATGCCCATTTAAAAATAAAAAACCTGAACCTCTTTTAAAGGAGATTCAGGTTAAGCTTTAAAGGATTAAATCATTATTCTTTTATCATTTTCAAATTTATTGTTTCATTACCCTGCAAAATGGATACAATATACATGCCCTTGGGAATATCTTGAGTGTTAATTGTTTCTTCTGCGTTATACGTTTTTGAAAAATAAATTCGCCCTGTTAAATCCATGAGTTGGATATGAACGTTATCTGAGATATAGCTTTCAGATGTTTTAATTTTTAAGCTATTTTTAAAAGGATTGGGGTAAGCTAAAGCCTGTTTTTGCTTATTTAAAACTGCGCTCAATATTTTACTGTAAGTAAAACTACCATCTTTTTCATTTGTTTTTAAACGGTAATAGTTGATTCCGTTTGGGTTTTCATCAATAAATGAATAGTGGCTTACACTCTCCAAATCCCCTTTAGATTGCTGAATACTTAGGGGGTAAAACTTTTCACTATTATCACTTCGTTCAAGTGTGAAATCAGAGATGTTTGATTCAGAACTTGTTGTCCAAGTGATTTCTATATTTTTATCATGCGTAATTATTTGAAAATCAATTAGTTCCAATGGTAGAACTGTGCAGCCAATGCCTGTGCTACATATAGGCAAACTCGAAACGGCACATGTAATTGCAATCGGTCTATTGGAAATATAAGTAATGCCGCTGCCCGTGTAAAGCCCCGTTAACCCATCTGGCAAAGTCGGCAAAGTAGTGAGTAAAGAGTTTCCTGCTACATCCAAAAAGGTAAGAGATGACGGTAAATTAGGCACACTTGAAATATTATTACTATTCACGCCCAATACTTTCAAACTTGTGGGCAATGGGCTTGGCAATGACGTCAAATTATTGAGGTATGCACTCAGCGATTCAAGTGTATTAGGTAAAGTAGGCAATAAAGTAATATGATTTTGATTGATATTTAACCGCACTAATCCACTTGGCAAACTTGGCAATGATGTCAAATTATTGCTTTTTAATGCTAAAATGACTAATCCACTTGGTAGAGCGGGGAGTGATGATATTTGATTTCCCTCACAAAATAATTGAGTTAGCGTTGACGGTAGAGTAGGTACAGATATAAGATTATTGTATTCACAACTGAAAATATTAAGTTGTGTAAAACCTTCAATACCTGCCAAACTACTGATATTTGCATGATTAACGTTCAAGGTTGTAATTGTGCTCGCCAATGATGTCAGATTATTACTGCCGTCAATACAAGTCGAACAAGCGGCTCGAATAGCGGCGGCAAAATTGGTATCTGGTATATTAGGTTGCCCAAATGTTCTATTAAAAAGAAATAAAAATAGAAATACTGTTAATTTCAAATACGGTTTGTTCATTTTAGTGGTGTTTGCACTGTGGGTGTTTGTACTTGTTTGTTAAAATTTAATTGATAGTTTTAGATAAGACAAAAAAGTGCCAAAAGAAGCTAATCGGCTCTTTTTATAAGCATTTTCATTGAAAATACCGTGTTTTGGATATAGAAAAGACCCTTGTATTTTTTAATATACAAGGGTCTTTTTAATATCTACTTTTATCAGGGTAGATTCTGTTATTTGTAGTAGGGTTAAAATAAACGCCTACATACAAGCAATTTTATTCACTCTATTAGCATGTCTGCCACCTTCAAAAGTGGTGGTGAGGAATGTATCCACCATTTGAAAAGCATCTTCTAATGCCACAAATCGAGCGGGAATGGCTATCATATTGGCATCATTGTGTAAGCGAGCCAGCGAAGCAATTTCGTCTAACCAGCACAAAGCACAGCGGATGGTTTGGTGCTTATTAGCAGTAATGGCTACGCCGTTGCCACTGCCGCAAATCAGTACGCCCATTTGGGCAGCACCCGATTCCACAGCTTCAGCAGTGGGGTGGGCGAAATCTGGATAGTCCGCCGAAGCTGCACTACTTGTTCCAAAATCTAAAACATCATACCCTTGCTCTCTTAGGTGCTTTATAATTGGGTCTTTGTAAGGGAATCCTGCATGGTCAGAGCCAACGGCTATGGTCATTTTTTTCATAATTTGTTTTTAATTTTGCTGCAAAGGTAATTATTAGTTTGCGAGGTTTTTAGTTTGTGGGGAGTAGTTTTTAGCGAGATAGTTAAAATCCATCCCAATATATAACTCGTAAATACATAAAAAACGGCGACATTTGTAGTCTTCTTTCCTAATTTCAATATCAACCCATTATGGAATCACAATTTTCAACGTATTTTTCCCTCGGCTTACACCATATTGCTGACCCAAAAGCTTATGACCATATCGTTTTTATCATCGCTTTATGCGCTATTTATCGTTTGACGGAGTGGCGGCGCGTGGCGGTGTTGGTTACAGCTTTCACGATTGGGCACAGCATTACATTGGCTTTGGCAGCTTTGAAAATGGTGACCCCTCAGTACAATATCGTCGAAATGTTGATTCCGATTACTATTTGTATAACAGCAATCTATAATGTCATTAAAAAAGAGGATAATAATGATAGCAGCACTTTTTCAAAAAATATTGCTGTTAATTATTTCTTTGCGCTGTTTTTTGGATTGATTCACGGTTTGGGTTTTTCAAATTATTTTAAAGAACTTTTGGGTAATGAAGCGGATATTATTCAGCCTCTTTTTGCTTTTAATGTAGGAATTGAAGCGGGGCAGTTGACTATTGTGTCGGTTATTTTAATAGCGTCGTTTTTAGCTTTCAATGTTTTTAAAATTTCGCAGCGCGCTTGGACACAGTTTATCTCAGGTGCAGCGTTTGGTATAGCGGTGACTTTGCTTATTGGTTAACGTTTAGTGCCAAGTTCCGAGTGCTATATGCCGTTTTCTTTGAGTTAATAAAGGCACATCAATTCAAAATCATATTTAAATTGTCAAATAATGAACGTCAATAAATCTATATTAATCGTATTTTTCATATTGGGTTTGGTAAAAATGCCCAGTTTTGCTTCTCCTTTCAACGATGGAGAATTGCATGCTTTTCATATATCCAAAACGGATATGATTTTCAATGCAAAAGATAAAACAGTCCAAATAACGATGCACATTTTTATTGATGACCTTGAAGTCGCGCTTGAAAAACAAGGCATAAAAGGGCTTTTTATTGGTACTGAAAAAGAGAAAAAAGAAGCCAATAATTATATTTGTCAATATCTGTTCAGCCATTTTTCAATTAAAATAAATAATAAAGAAATACAATACGAAGTATTGGGTAAAGAATCCACAACTGACCGTCAAGCTTTGTATATTTACATGGAAATAAAAAATGTTAAGGAGCTGAGGAACATTTTTGTCGAAAATAAGGTTTTGACGGAGGCTTTCAGTGATCAGAAGAACATTGTGCAAATAAATGTCCCTTCTAAAAAGCAAGGCTATTTTTTATTGGATAAAAATAAAATAATGGATTCCGCTCAATTTTAAAAGATAGCTTATAAAATTCTTAAATGAATCAACTCTTAAAGAATATTGTAATTTTACCCATTCGATTTTACCGTTTTTTTATTTCTCCGTGGTTGGGTGCGAATAAATGTCGCTACAATCCTACTTGTTCGCAATATGCGATGGATGCGATTATGGAATGGGGAATACTGAGGGGTAGCTGGCTGGGATTAAAACGCATTTTTAGGTGTCATCCGTGGTCAAAACATCAGCATCTTGACCCTGTTCCGAAAAAAAACATTAGACATTAGACATTTAGATATTAGATTTAACCGTGCCACCGCTACTGAAGCGGTGGCACGGATTTAATAATCGAATGTCAATTTTTAAAAATTAAAATAAAATTATTTTGGACGATAAAGTTTTTAAGTATCAAGTTGGTAAAAATGAACGGGGCAAGGGTATTGCTAAAGTGGTTGAGAAAGCCGTGTTGGTATCAGTACATCTACCCATTCAAAACGAAGAGCAGGTAACTGAATATTTGGATGAATTGGAGTTTTTGGCACTCACAGCGGGTGCGGAAACTAAAAGACGTTTTGTACAACGCTTGCCACACGTGGATTCACGCCATTTTATCGGAAAAGGTAAAATGGAAGAGATTCAGAAATACATTGAAGCGCACGAGGAAGTAACCATTGCGATTTTTGATGATGACCTTTCACCGAAGCAACAGGGCATTTTAGAAGAAAATTTGAAGGTAAAAGTACTTGACCGTTCCAGTTTGATTCTTGATATTTTTGCGGGTCGGGCTCAAACGGCTCAAGCCAGAACTCAAGTTGAACTCGCTCAGTTACAATATTTATTGCCTCGCTTGCGGGGTTTGTGGTCGCATTTAGAGCGTCAGCGAGGTGGTATTGGTATGCGCGGACCGGGTGAAAAAGAGATTGAAACTGACCGCCGTATTGTTCGGGATAAAATATCGGGACTTAAAAAAGACCTCGAAACCATTGACCGTCAAAATCAGACGCAACGAAAACAGCGTGGAGCTATGATTAGAGTGGCTTTGGTAGGTTATACCAATGTGGGTAAATCTACTTTGATGAATCTCCTTTCAAAATCGGATGTATTTGCAGAGAATAAGCTTTTTGCTACTTTGGATACCACTGTTCGCAAAGTAGTGGTGGATGCGGTGCCGTTTTTGTTGAGTGATACCGTTGGGTTTATTCGTAAATTACCGCATCATTTGATTGAAAGTTTCAAATCTACGCTCGATGAAACCCGTGAAAGTGATATTTTACTGCACGTAGTGGATATTTCTCACCCGCAATACGAAGATCAAATCGCTACGGTCATGGGTACGCTCAAAGAGTTGAAAGTGGATGATAAACCGATGTTGATGGTGTTTAATAAAATGGATTTGTATCGGGTTAGATACCACGATGAGTTATTAGATGCTCAAACAAAGCGTGAAATAGAAATGGAGTTTGAGGAAAATATCCGTAATAAATATGGCGCAAGCAGCGTTTTTGTATCAGCATCCGAGAAGGATAATGTAGATGAATTAAAGGAAAAAATGCTGCAATTGATTAAGGAGCAATACGTTATCCGTTATCCACATCAGGCAAAACAATGGTAATTCAATAGTGCTTGGTTCTTAGATGATGGTGCTTAGTAAACCGAGCGCCAACAACTAAGCACCAGTATCAAAAGTAGGAATATGAAAAATTGTATTAAAATAGTGATGATTTTGGCAATAGCCTTAACGGTGAACATACCCCTCAGTATGGCGCAGTCAAAATTCAATAAACAGCCTGAATATGCAGGTGGCGCGGGCGCAATGATGGATTTTTTAAAACAGAACATAAAATATCCAGCGAAAGCCCGTCAAGCCTCTTTGGAAGGGGTGGTTTATGTTAATTTTATAGTCAATATTGACGGTACTTTATCGGCGGTAGAAGCGAAAAAAGCCCAATATCAAAAAGTGACTATTGATGCCCAATCTAAAAAATCAACTGCTACGCCAGTGACCAATCCGACCGACCGCTCACTTGAGGCTGAGGCAGTAAGAGTGGTGAAAGCAATGCCCAAATGGATAGCAGGTGAAACGGATGGTAAAAAAACGAGTATCGCCTATATGTTACCGATTGATTTTAATTTGGATTAAAATATTGATAATCAATGTTTTATGAATCGTCGTATAGCTTTGTTGCTGTATGACGATTTCTTTTTAAGTAGTATAACGTATTTTTTAGTTAAAAAACTGAATAAAAAGTTGCACATTTGAAATATGTAACTTATTTTTACGTTATAGATTTTAAATGTAATAAAAAAGTAGATAAAGATGCAGAGATTAACGAAGGCAGAAGAAGAAATTATGCACATCATTTGGCAGCTTGGGCGTTGCACGGTGAGTGATGTTTTAGATGTGATTGAAAAAACAGATACTGAGCGGGGGCGACCGCCGCACAGCAGCATTTCCACAATCGTCCGCATTTTGGAAGAAAAAAAATTCCTTGATCACAAGGCTTATGGTAAAACCTACGAGTATTTTCCAATTGTCGCAAAGGATGATTACAGCACCAAAACCCTCTCAAAATTCATCACCGATTATTTTGAAGGTTCGGCTTCTAACCTCGTTTCAGCCTTAGTAAAAGATGAAAAACTGGATGCGGATGAATTGAAAAAGCTTTTGGATATGCTGGATAAGTAAGATTTTCAACATAAAACCTATCAACTTTTAACTTTCAATTATTAACACATGCTCACCTACTTCCTCCAAGTCAATCTCTGTTGGCTCATGTTTTATGGGCTCTATTGGGCTTTATTGAGCCGCGAGACGTTTTTCAAATTGAATCGCATCTATTTGATTATCAGCTTATTATTTGGCTTAATTGTCCCTTTTGCTACTGAATATATGAGCCAAATGGAGGAAGTCGTAGAGATGCCGATTGTACAGATTTCGCAGCCAATGGCTCAAAGTATTGAAGTTTTTCAAGAAAATATTGAAGTAAATATGGTTAGAACTGCGGAAACTTGGAATCTATGGCAGATACTGAGGGGGTGTTATGTAGTAGGTGTTTTATGGGTTTTAATGCGCTTTTTAATAGGTTTATTGAAAATATGGAAACTCTATCAACGGGGTTTTAAAGAAAAAAACAACGATTTTACACTCGTATACTGTGAAGATTTGCAAACGCCTTTTTCATTTTTTAAATGGATTTTTATAGATAAAACGCTGTATGACGCAGCGGCATTAGGACAAATTTTGGAACATGAAAAGGCGCATGTTCATCAAAAACACTCTTTTGATATTGTCGGCATCGAAATACTGAGGGGTGTCTTTTGGATGAGCCCGTTGGTGCATCTATACGCCCGAAGCCTGCGCAATGTACACGAATATTTGGCTGATGCAGCCGTCCTTGAAAACACTGAAAAGAAACAATATGGTCGCTTATTGATAAGCCAATCCGCCAATACAAGCGGCTTAATTATAGCCAATCACTTTAATTTTTCACAACTTAAAAAACGCATTATCATGATGTCTCGCAATCGCTCCCAACGCAAAGCTTTGATAAAATACACTTTGGCTGCGCCTTTGTTTTTGTTGTCAATTTTAGCTTTTACTGTTCCCAATAGCCCTTTGGTGAAAAATACTGAGGGGGTCAGCAATGAGTTAGGCGAGGCGATTGAAAATGCAGATAATTCCATTAAGAATATTGTACAAAAAGGGCAAAACTCAATTGACACCACCAAGAAATCGAGTCAGTCCATTATCGATTTAGATGGCTCTAATTGTTGCTTTATAAAACCAGAAAGGTTAAAAAAGCAGATTGCTCTTAATACCCAAAAGGGCTATGTAATAAAAAGTTTTAAACTTAAACATTATCGAAATCGATATAAAGCCAATCAACAACTAGAAATTGTAGAAAATTACGGTGCTGTCTTTAATTCTCAAGTATTGGCATTAATAGCCAATGCTGAACTAGGTGATGATTATCACTTTAATGATATAAGGGTAATTAATCAAGAAATCAATGATGAATTTATCTGGGGTCAAATGACATTTACTGTATCTAATAATAACTCTGATTTTTTTGCTCAACTCATGACATTAATTGATTCAAAAGGGCAAGCTATTCATAACAATTTTAAGATTGATTTTCATGAACTCAAGAATATTAAAGGCATTAAATTAAGACCCGAAAAAGAAATTAAGTATGAAAATACTGTTGAAATAATGATTGCGCCCAAAGTAGTGGGTGATAAAATTCGGATAATGAAAACCAAAGATTTTACATTCAATAATGAGGCATTGGCTTTCATTAACTCCGCTGAAGTAGGCGAAAGTCTCAGTTTTAATGTAAGATATAGCGGTAAAGGAATACGTGGAACTGCTTATTCGCCTTTAAAAATTGTTGACTATTCTCAAAATTCAGAACCATATTTGATACTTCCTAGGATTAAGGTACAAAATGATATTTCATTGTCTGACCTCAAACAAGTAGAGTACTTGATAGCCAAATCAATAGAAAAAGGCGAGCCCAAAACACTCAAAATATTGAAATTCAGTGTTCTATTAAATCCATCTTTTCATTCTAAAAAAGAAGTAAAAGTGGTAGTTAATAAAGGTGCTAATTTCAGTGAAGATGTTAAAACGCTATTGGCATCAGCTGAGGAAGGCGATGAGATTTTTTTTACCGATAATGAAGTTTTTGATAAAGATAAAAATAGCCTTGTCGCTACACGAGGTTTGATTTTCAGAGTAAAAACGAAATAATAATTTTAAAAAGAATACTATGCTCACTTACTTCCTCCAAGTCAATCTCTGTTGGCTCATGTTTTATGGGCTATATTGGGCTTTATTGAGCCGCGAGACGTTTTTCAAATTGAATCGCATCTATTTGATTATCACCTTATTGGGTGGCTTAGCGCTGCCTTTGGTTGCCGATTGGCTTCATAAAGAGACAGCTTTAGTGCTGCCTTTCGAAGGAATTTTACTGCCCATTTTTGAATTTTCAATAAACGGCAACGGGTTATCGGTGGTGGATTCTCCGACTTTGCTGCCTGTTGGCAGAGGTTGGTCGTGGTGGGCGATTATTTCAAGCATTTATTTCATCGGATTTTCTCTGGAAATGACTCGCTTTTTAATGGGGCTTTTTAAATTATATAGGTTGAATAAAACGGCTCACAAAGAGGTGAAAAGCAGTTATACACTGCTTATTACTGAGGGGGTATGCCAACCGTTTTCATTTTTTAAATATGTTTTTATCAGTCGCGATTTGCTACAAAGTGCTGATTTTCAAAATATTATGCGGCATGAATTGGCTCATGTCAAACAAAAACACTCATGGGATGTAATAGCACTGGAAGTGATTCAGATTATATTTTGGTTAAGTCCCTGCGTGTATTTGTATAAAAACTCATTACGGAATGTTCATGAATATTTAGCTGATGCTGCCGTTTTGCGCTCGGTATCAAAGCGACAATATGGCTCATTACTGATACAGCAATCGCAAGCCGGCAAGTCGATTGCTTTCGTCAATCCATTTTTTTCTCAACTTAAAAAACGTATTCTAATGATGACTCGAAATCCATCCAAAAGGCGTTCACTGGTGAAATATGCACTGGCTGCACCCATATTTTTTACTTTAGTTATATTATTGGCTTCACCCGATAATCCTGTCATGGCAAAAACGGCTCATGTCAGTAATGAAATTAAATCCACAATTACGCAGTTAGAAACACCTTCTAAAAAGCAAGTAAAGGCTAAAACAGAGAATGTTACTGAAATAAAAAATCAGGAAATTAAGCCTATAGCTGTTGCATTCGGTAATAAAAAAGGTGGTGTAATCACTGCCGAGGATTTTAAAAAATTTGATGGCTTAACTGTTATAGATGCTCAAACGGGTAAAGAATTAGTCAGCACTAAAATTTCTTATGTGCTTGTTATGATTCCGAAACATGAAGACCCAAGGCAAGCTGATGTCAATGCTAAAACCAGCAAAGACGCTGTAAAATTAGTGAGTTATGCTAAGGATGGCACTCAATACAGTTTCATGAATATAAAAGCACAGCTTGAAGGTGAAACTAAGATGAGAGAATTGGGTAGTATGAGTTATTTTGTAGGTGGTAAAATAAAGGTTAATCTGAATGATACAACCGATATTAATCGTGTACAACTTGACAAGATTAGTCCATCAGAAATCGCATCTGTAAATGTTAAAAAAAGTGAAAATGGTCGTTCTGAAATTATCATTGTTTTGAAAACGGGTAAAGTCCTTCGTACTTATCCATCAGAAATAGAGATGAAAAATGACACAAAGAAAAGTTTAGATGGAAATGTAAAGTTCAGCTTTACAAAGAATGAATCTCAAGTTTTTACAGTTGCTGATGAAAGCCCAGAGTTTCCACAAGGTCAATCGGCATTGTTCAAATGGTTGGGTGAAAATATCAGATACCCTGCTGTTTCAAGAGAAAATGGTATTCAAGGTACTGTTTATATTGGGTTTGTAGTCGAAAAAGATGGCTCAATAACGGATATAACGGTAAAAAGAGGGGTTAAGGGTATTGTGCGAGATACCGTAACAATCATGGAAGTGAATGGTGTAAAAGGCAATAAATACGTAGAAAGAGAAGACCACTCAATAGATAATGAAGCCAAAAGAGTGATTGCTGCCATGCCAAAATGGAAACCTGGGAAAAACAAAGGTGAGCTTGTGCGAGTGGCTTACACATTGCCAATTAAATTCAAATTAGATTAAGAATATTCTCAAACGATTGGTTCTGAAATGCAAAAGGGGTATCTGTAAAATTACACAGGTACCCCTCAGTATTTTGAGCTATCCGTGGCATTCCGATTATCGGAATAACACGGTTTGAAAAGAATTTTAAGTCTTTTTATTCTTCTTCTTCGCCGCTGGGAAAAGGATATTATTCAATATCAAACGATAACCTGGGGAATTGGGGTGAAGGCTCAAATCCGTTTCGGGGTCTTCTACATAGTGGCGATAATCTTCGGGGTCGTGACCGCCGTAGAAGGTAAAAAAGCCTTGACCCAATACACCGTGTAGATAACGTACCTCGCTGTAAGGCTTCGTTTCACCTAAAATGAGCACATCAGATTTGATATATTGCTTATTAAAAGCGGTACTTTGTCCCATAAAACCTTTCACCGTTTTAGTATGATTTTGGGTGAGCATAGTAGGCACGGGATCCCATTTTGCTGAAAAATCAAATAGAGTGAAATAATCCGTTTCGGGTGCTTGTGGGCGACCGTAATTGTGGTCAATAGTAGAAAATTCGTACTCCAATGGGTCTTTTATCAATTGAAAATCCTTGAAAGCCATTGTTTTTGAAAAATCTAATTTTTGTTGAGCATTGGGGTCGGAAGGGTCACCATCGTACATGGGTGCACAAATATCAATGCCCTCTGCCGCTAAGGCAATATCGTAACTATCTGTAGCTGAACACATGGCAAACATGAATCCACCACCAGAGACGAACTCTTTTATTCTCTTAGCCACCGCTAATTTACATTGCGATACCTTTGAAAAACCTAAAGCGTGAGATAATTCCTCGGCTTTTCTTTGATTTTCACGATACCAAGCAGTGTGTCCATAACTGCGGTAAAAACGACCATATTGACCCGTAAAATCCTCGTGGTGCAAGTGTAGCCAATCGTAAAGAGCGAGCTTGCCTTCTACTACTTCTCTATCGTAAACAACATCGAAAGGAATTTCGGCATACGCCAAAACCATCGTAACGGCATCGTCCCACGGTTGTACTTTTTTACCTTTCATATCCGTATCTGGGGTATAAACGGCAATTTTAGGCGCTACTTCAAGTTTCATATCCTCCATATTCACTTCTGGATTTGAAATTTCACGTTGAATATTAGCAAATTCAGCGTCTGAAATCACTTCGTAGGATACGCCACGCGTTTTACACTCTTTTTCAAAACTGAGATTGTGCGGGAATGCAAAACTACCATTGCGATAATTCAAAAGCCAATGTGCTTCTACACCTTTTGACAATACCCAATACGTAATACCATAAGCTTTCAAATGCTCTTTCTGCTTCAAATCCATTGGTAAGAGCATGACAGCTGCATACATTTGAAAAGCACAAACGATTGAAAAACAAGTGGTTATGAATATTCTTTTCATTTTAATAGATATTTTAAATATTAATCTCAAAAATCAGTCCGAATTGATTTTTAATTCAGACGATAAAATTAGTAAAAGCATCTTTCATTGAAACGTAAATAGTTTGTAAAAGATTTTTAAAGATACCTTAAAAGACAGTTAAAATTTGTAAAAGTGCTCTCAATACTGAGGGGGTATAAAAAAGACAGTCTCAAAAGGGAATTTCCTTTTGAGACTGTCTTTTAATTTTATCTTGAAAAGTAGATTTAAAATAAAGCTTATGTTTTTTTATGCTTCTTTTTAGCCGCAGGGAAAAGAATATTATTCAAAATCAAACGATAGCCCGGCGAATTAGGGTGAAGACTTAAATCCGTCACGGGGTCTTCTACGGAATGTCGATAGTCTTCAGGGTCATGACCACCATAAAATGTAAAAAAGCCTTGCCCCGATACACCATGAATGTAACGGGCTTCGCCATAAGGT
The DNA here is from genome assembly GCA_031424515.1 of Saprospiraceae bacterium. Classification (GTDB taxonomy): domain Bacteria; phylum Bacteroidota; class Bacteroidia; order Chitinophagales; family Saprospiraceae; genus JAAFJT01. Next base: position 11,688 of record JANPHO010000354.1, on the reverse strand, counting down.
TTGGTTTCTCCTAAAACTAAGACATCTGGTTTAATATATGGCTTTTTAAAAGCGGTGGTTTGACCCATAAACCCTTTTACGGTTTTAGTATGATTTTGAGTGAGCATAGTGGGTACAGGATCCCATTTTGCTGAAAAATCGAACAGTGAAAAATAATCCGTTTCGGGGCTTTCTGGTCTTCCTATGTAATTATCAATGCTCGAAAACTCATAAATCATGGGGTCTTTGACGAGCTGAAAATTTTGAAAAGCAAACGTTTTTGTAAAATCTAATTTTTCTTGAGCATTGGGGTCAGCGACATCGCCATCATACACGGATGCACATATATCCACGCCTTCGGCTGCCAAAGCAATGTCGTACGTATCAGTAGCTGAACACATGGCGAACATAAAGCCGCCTCCAATGACAAATTCTTTAATTTTTTTAGCAACGGCTAATTTGCATTGCGATACTTTTGAAAAACCCAGAGAACGTGCCAAATCTTCTGCTTTTCGTTGGTTTTCTCTGTACCAGGTTGTATTGCTGTGGCTGCGGTAAAAACGCCCATATTGCCCCGTAAAATCTTCGTGGTGCAGATGTATCCAATCGTAAAGTGCCAGTTGCCCATCCATGACTTCTTTATCATAAATGACTGTATAAGGTATTTCAGCATAATTCAAAACCATGGTAACGGCATCATCCCAGGGCTGTACAGGTTTTCCTTTTTCATTGGTTTCGGGCGTATAAACGGCGATTTTAGGCGGAACTTCTAATTTCATATCCTCCATATTCGTTTCAGGGTTTTGAATTTCAGTTTGAATATTAGCAAATTCAGCATCCGTAATGACTTCGTAACTGACACCCCTTGTTTTACATTCTTTTTCAATTGGGATTTTATGCGGAAAAACAAAACTACCACCTCTATAATTCAATAACCAATGTGCTTCTATATCTTTTTGTAAAACCCAATAAGTGATGCCATAAGCCTTGAGGTGCTGCTTTTGTTTGGTATCCATCGGTAAAATAATATAAGCTGCTTGGACTTGTGAAAAGCTCCATAGTGATAGTGCTACAAATAGTAGAAGTTTGTTCATTTTGTAAATGGGTTTAGATATGTAAGTTATGGCGCAAAGTGTTCATCCCGACTCTAGGGACTGAGGGGTAAGGGTGGGGAGCAATTTGGATAGCAATTTAAAATAAAATAGTGTCTATTGCAAGTGGAAGTAACTAACTAAATGAATTCCTGTGCTTATTTTTTGTAAAAATAACAGGAATAAGTTACTTTCGGATTCCATTTCAGTCAAAATAGAAGGAATGATGAAACAATAATTTATACTTTTTATACTATTCTTTTATCGTTACAAAAACCATCTTTTTCGTTAAATATTGCCGATATTCGCCTCAAAAGATACTATTTTTAACAATAAAATAATTAGCCTAAAAAGCACAAATTATTATTTCATCATTCCTAATCAAAAAACTGTGGAATCAAGTATGACTATAATTCTTTTTCTCATAGCACTCCTAGTAGGTGGTATTGCATCGTGGCAAATTTTTAATTGGATGTACGCCAATAAATTAAAAGACAATAGTGCCCAAATTCGTCAAGAGTCAACTGTGCTGCTCGAACGCATTGAAAAAGTATTCAAAGTAGTGGTGGCAGAAGGATATTTTTCTGAAATCTATGACCATAATAGTCAACAAGAGTTTTTATTATTTTGGAATACTAATAAAAAGGCTCTTATAGTAACGAAGGCGAAAGTATCACTGGGGTTTGATTTCTCTAAAGTTAAAGTCAAAAGAGATGATACTACTCGCAAGTTGGTGATAGAAGAAATGCCGCCCGTTGAAATCCTTTCGATAGATACCGATTATAAATTTTATGACCTTAATCAAGGTTGGTTGGGCAAATTTAAACATGAAGATTATACTGAAATGCTGGCAGAGGCTAAACGAGTAATGAATGAAAAAGCGCTTGCGAGTGATTTGCCATTGATTGCTACCCGTCAAGTCAATTTGATGGTCAGTCAAATTGCTTCTTCCATGAATTGGGAATTAGAAATGCCACGACTCAAGATACCCACGGTACAATTGAAGCAATTATATTCATCGAATCCTTCAACTGAAACAATGCCTTTTGAGGAATTACCGCCAGTTTAAGATCAATTCGGAATAAAAAAAGCGGTTTATGATGTGTCATAAACCGCTTTTTTTATTTTAAAAATAAAGACTTATTCTTTAATAGCCGCCTTTCACGACATAATAGCCCGTTCCAGAAGAATATCCTAATCTTGCATTGTGCATTCGTTCCACTAACCCCTTTCGACTGGCAGGTATTTCGCCTTTTATAAATTGCTCTATCATGAGTCCTGTAATAGGGGCAGCAAAGTCATTTCCCCAACCGCCATTTTCAACATAAACAGCTACTACTATTTTAGGGTCACTTGCAGGAGCTAAACCAATGAAAACAGAATTATCTTTTCCATGAGGATTTTGAGAAGTTCCCGTTTTACCACATATATCAATACCACTCACTTGCGCATTATTGCCAGTACCAGATTGGATTACACGCCTCATCCCTTCTATGACATATTCAAAGTGTTTGGCCTCTACACCTGTAGAATGTACTGCCGAAAATTTGGGGTCTAAAACTTTATAATCTGCTTGATTTGTAGAATCTTTATAGCCTTTTATCAGGTGAGGGATGATATACCAACCTCTATTAGCAATTATAGCTGCCAAATTAGCCATTTGGATAGTTGTCAATTGATTCTCACCTTGCCCGATGCCATTTGAAACGATGGCTGTTGAATACCAAAATTTATCTTTTTTATAGACTTTGTCGTAGTATTTTCCTGTAGGTACGTTCCCTTTTTTTTCAGAAGGGAAATCAATGTCCAATCTTCTTCCCATACCAAATCTATCCAAATACACATTCAGTGAATCCAAACCTCGGGAAGCATTGTTAAAACCATATTCATCCACCATGGCTCTAAATACGGTAGCAAAATACGCATTGCACGAGTATTGAATGGCTGCAGCCAAATTGCCGGGGTAAGGGTGGTGGTGGTCTGCATCGCATTTGAGCAAACGGCGACCGTTGTAATAATAACCACCGTTACATACTACACCATTATTTTTATCCCAAACGCCTTTTTGAAGGGCAATCGCTGCCAACATGGGTTTGAAAATAGAGCCTGGAGGGTATTTTGCACTGACAGCTCTATTAAAAAGAGGATTTAAAGAATCCTTAGTAAGGGCATTCATAAAGGCGCTGCGCTGTTTTCCCACTGTCAGATTTTGAGGGTCGAAGGTAGGGGATGTGACCATAGCCAGTATTTCACCAGATTTAGGTTCTATGGCTATAATAGCTCCAATTTTACCATACATCATATATTCCCCAAGGGCTTGAAGTTTCATGTCAACAGTCGAAACTAAGTCTTTTCCTTGAACCGCAGTAGTATCTAATTTGCCCTCTTTCCAAGGACCCACAAGCCTTCCTAAATTATCTTTTAAAGTAAAACGGACTCCTTTCCGACCCCTCAGTACGGGCTCATAATATTTCTCCAAACCCGTAGTGCCGATATAATCGCCTGCTTCATAAAAACCCAAAGAATCTTTTATTTGCTTGGTATTAACCTCATTTAAATAACCCAATATATTACCCGCATTGTGCTGTGGATAGCCTCTGACATTTCTAAGTTGAATTCTAAAACCCGGGAATTCATAAAGGGATTCCTGTAATTTAGCGTACATCTCAGGCGTAATCATGGTTAAAAAAGGGAAAGGGATACTTTTCGAAAAGGGCGCATTTTTACTCGTAAAATCTTTATCAAGGTTAAGCCTGAAAGTAGCTGTATCAATCCCCAATAAACGGCAAAACTTGAGCGTATCCATTTTAGGGTCTATCAACTTATGGGTTGCCATTAAATCATATTGGGCATTATTATAAACCATCAGATTTTGGTGGCGGTCATAAATTACGCCACGAGACGGGAATATAATGTCCTTATCAATAGTAATCGCATTGGCTCTTGTTTGATAACTTTGATCCATCAACTGCAGCTGTGCAGCTCTAAATAATAATGCCAAAGCAGCGAGTATGAAAACGCCTATAATCACGAATCGCCGTTCTTTATTCATATCTTTAATTGCCATTGGACAGATATTTTATATTTTAAGTATGATTCAATTATTGTAATTATAGTAGTAAACCCCTTTTTAGCCTTAAAAATCCATTTTATACTGAGGGGGTATTAGATAACTTATTATCAAGCCTTTTTATTCGGTAGGGTCAAATAAAAAGCTGTAAATCATTACAAAAATAAAAGAAATTGCAAAACTCGGAATGGTATAAGTCAAAATTCTAACGATATATAAAGGCGTGAAAACTTCAACAAAAAAGAAAAAGAATATATGTAATAACATAAAAATACTCGCATACCTCAAAAACCAAGGAAATCCCATACGGCTTCGCGTGGGGCTGCTACCATCTTTATAACCTCCTTGCGGTTCCAGAATACCCAATAAAAATGACCTAATATATGAGCTGAATACGCATGCTGCCGCATGAATACCTATCGTATCGTAGAAAACATCAATAGCATAGCCATAAAAAAGACCAATAACCATCATCAACCATGCGGGTGTGGATATTGGGAGGAACATTAAAAAAATGGGATATAGAAATATATTGATATAGTTGAATTGGGCGCCTCCTAAACTGATTTGCTTCAAGACAAGTACTTGAATTGCGAGCAGGAACACCGATCGCAATAAATTTCTTAATATGAGGGTATTGCTCATGAATTTTTTAAAATCTTTAACTTTCCTTATTGAGTCTTCGCTTTCTTTCCTTTTTTAGTTTCTTTCACGGGCTCGTAGTACAAATCGTTGAATTCTCTCAACATCAAATTATTGACTACATAAACGTATTCAATATTGGCTAAATTCTCCCAAAGTTCAACTTCTAAGGTATAAAAATTATTACCATTGACGATTCTGATACTTTTTACTGTTCCTATTTGTATTCCTCCAGGGAATATTTCTGAAAAGCCCGTTGAGATAATTGTATCTCCTTGTATGACGTCGCCGTGTTTGGGTATCTCTTCCAAAACCATGTAGCGTGGGTCGTGGGTATTTTTTTCGCCTTCACTGTGCCATTTCAAAGAGCCAAAGAAGCGATTTCTTTTTATCATTGCTGATGTTGAAAAAAGCCTGTTGTTCAATACCGAGATGACTTGTGAAAAACGGGGTGTTACATTTTTAACAACGCCCACAATCCCTTTAGAAGAAATAACCCCCATGCCCGGTTTTACACCTTGATCACTCCCTCTATTGATGGTCAGATAATTATCCTCCCGCATGATAGAGTTTTTAATAACCTTTGCCGCAATGTAATCAAATTGCTGTATAACGTCTTTTCTTTGAGAGGTATCAGGGCGTATAGTGGAAGTATCTAAAGGAAATAAAACTGTCCCTTTTTGGTCAGTGGCTACATACTTTGAGGCTTCAAGTTGTGTTTTTAAATCAGCATTTTCTTTAGCCAAACTATCAGCAATCTCTTGAATGGAAAAGTACCTTCTGATATTGCTAAAATTATTGTAAATAGTTCCCACAAAGAGGTTGGCAGAGCTTTGGTATATCTCATTTTGCTTTTTATTGTACTGCGAAACCAAGAACAATGAAAAAAGCTCCAATATTAAAAACAAAAGAAAATTGCCGTATCGAAGTAGGAAATTCATTTATTAAGTTGTAAAACCAAAGTTTTAAATAGCTTTAAATAGCTCAAAATAATTTTAAGAAAAAGAAAAGCCAAATGAAGTAAAAAAATCATTTGGCTGGTATTTTCTTTATGGGTACATTTTCTGTGAACCCTTAAACACGTCTTCTATCAATTAAGAAAGAATAACGGTGCGTATTTTTAAGTGCTAATCCTGTTCCTCTTACCACCGCTCTCAATGGGTCATTGGCTACATGAACGGGTAGCTTTGTCTTAGCTGCAATGCGTTTGTCAAGACCCCTCAGTAAAGCACCGCCTCCCGTCAAATAAAGTCCAGTTTTATATATATCAGCCGCTAATTCAGGTGGTGTTGTTTCCAATGCTTTTAATATGGCATCTTCAATTTTAGAGATACTTTTATCAATAGCATGAGCTACTTCGCTGTAATTGACTGTAATTTGCTTAGGAATACCTGTCATAAGGTCACGTCCATTCACCGCAAAGTCTTCTGGTGGTGATTCTAACTCTGGTAAAGCAGACCCCACGTGTATCTTGATTTGTTCCGCAGTTCTTTCACCAATTAGAATATTGTGTTGGCGTTTCATATAATTCACAATATCAGTGGTCAACTCATCGCCCGCAATGCGGATAGATTGGTCGCACACAATACCAGATAAAGCAATAACCGCGATTTCTGTAGTACCACCACCAATATCAATAATCATATTACCGATGGGTTCTTCTACATCCAAACCAATACCTAAAGCGGCTGCCATAGGTTCGTGTATAAGATAAGTCTCTTTTGAATCAACATGGTCAGCGGATTCGAAAACAGCCCGTTTTTCAACTTCAGTAATACCTGAAGGAATACAAATGACCATTTTCATGTGCGTGAAAAAACGACGGCGAGCACCTGTCATGCGGATAAATCCTTCTATCATGCTCTCTGCCGCTTGAAAATCTGCAATTACACCATCTTTGAGCGGGCGAATAGTTTTAATATTATCGTGCGTTTTCTCATGCATTTGCATTGCCTTATGACCTACGGCAATGGTCTCACCAGTTTTACGATTGATTGCCACTATGGATGGCTCATCAATAACTATTTGGTCGTCTTGAATAATGAGCGTATTGGCTGTGCCCAGGTCAATCGCTAATTCTTGAGTGAAAAAATTAAAGAATCTCATTGATTCGTTCTATCCTGTGTTTCAACTTGAATTAATAGATGTTTGCTCAATCACGAGTTATGAACTCTTTTTAAAGAGGCATAAATTACTGTTTTATAGACTAAATTAGGTAGTTTTCAAAGCAACAAACTCGTAAAACGTTGCAAAGCAAAGCAAAATTTGAGACAAAATGAAACATTTTAAAAGGCAAAATAAAGATTTGTTGCATTTTTTCACTTATTCCTTCATTTTCTGTGCTCAAAATCGTTGACCAACTACTTATCTCGAATTTGTACCTATAAAAAAGCTTGTATTTCCCTTAAACCCTGCTCTGTGAGATAAGGAACTGTGAGATGAATAAAAAAATTATGGTAAGTCTTCACTTTATCTTGTTCTTTTCCTTGATACAAAATCTCGGCGCTCGAAAGCCAAAAATCGCCAAAAAATATGGTTGATTGAATCCAATGTGAATATTGGTTTTCTATAATAGGCTGCTTAAATATCCCTTTTCTGACCAACTCTGAGACGATAAATTGAAATTGTAATTGGCGCATAACCGTCAATTGTCGATAGTGGGCTTTAATACTGGGGATTCGCCGCATAATGTGAACGAAATCAAGCAATATAAAACGGTATTCATATAGTTTTTCAAAGCTCATTTTTGACATGAGTATGACTGATTCAAGGCTTATGTCAGTGGCTTTCTTACCCCTCAGTATCAAGGCATCCAAATCCGCTACCAAGAGCATATAGAGAGCTTGAACTATATCATCAGTAGAAGCATAATGATAGCATAAATTGCCGTGGCTCATATTGAGTTCTTTTGCTATTTGTCGGACAGTGACATTATCAGAACCATATATATTAAATAGTTCCAGCGATTTTTGTAAAATTCTTTCTTTAGTTTCCAATTTTTAAAATATTGATTATCAATTAGTTACAGATTTTGTGATAGAGTTCTGTTTGGTACATTCTTTCAATGATACAATATTAGTACATTTGTTCTAAATTATAGAATCATTGACCATTTTGTAATTATCCATGAAATTTAAATTTAGAACACTTGTTCTAATGATGTAAAGTTAGTACATTTGTTCTAAATTTTAAAATCATGACAACTTTATTTATTTATTTCAATACGATTATTTTTCTACTGCTCTCGGGCATCCATTTTTATTGGGCAATGGGTGGACGTTGGGGTAGTGTAAATGCTGTTCCCACTAAGGATAATACGGCGTTTGCAGTATTCAAACCAAGCATGCTGGCTACATTGGTAGTGGCTTTTGGTTTATTGATTTTGGCATTTATAACTTTTAGTAATCTGCATTTCGTTTCAATAGTACCCCCTCAGTATTTAGAGATTTTAAATGCTTTAATTGCATTGTTATTTCTTCTCAGAGCTGTTGGTGATTTTAGATATGTCGGCTTTTTTAAAAAGGTGAAAAATACCGATTTTGCTTATTACGACAGGCTTTATTTTACACCAATTTGTTTGATAATCAGTGTATTACAGATAATTATTTATTTAAAATAAAAACATGGAAAGATGATTATTAGAAACTTATATAAGCTAAATTATCGATAAAAAAAATCATTAAACGACAATAGGGAAATCTTTACGATTTCCCTATTGTGAAATTACCCCCTCAGTCATGCCTTTGGCTTGATGAAGCTGAAAGCATCATATTTTATACTTTTCGTCCTCCTTTCAGCTGCTCTTGAAAGGATTTTAGAGCATCCATTTTACCATCCACCACAAGTTGCGCTTGTTCAGCCCACGTAGAAGGGTTTGAAATAGTGTTGCGATTGGCTTTTAGAATACCTTTTAGGGTATCTAAATCGGAAGATGCTAATTGAGCAAATGTATGGATACCTCCCGAATGAAGATATTGATTCACTTTGAGCCCTATACCTTCAATAATGGTCAAATCTTCTGGCCCTTTGGTGGCATTATTAGCCGATTTTTTACTCGGATTGTTGCTTCTTTTAGAAGAAGATTCTTTCTTTTTAGGTGCTTCAGGAGCATTGGTATTGAATACCTCATTTGGTGCTGTGTCCACCTGTGATGAAGTTTCTTCTCCAGTATTATCCGATGCAGCATTCTCAGTCAATTGATAGAGTTTTGCATCATCTTCATGTCTTTTTAGCCATTGTTTTAATCTCAATTTAGCTATTTGAAAAGCTGCTTTTCGCCCTTTTCTACGATATTTTGCTCTGCGATATTCTAAATCTAAGATTTTATTATCTGTTTTAGTGATATCCTTATCAGCTGTCTTTAGATAATGCTTGGCTGTTTTTTCATTGGTAATAGACCGCTCTAAAGCTGTTTGAGCTTTATCAAAAGCTCTTAAAAGGATTTCGTAATGAGTAGGCTTCTCTTTCATATTGTTGTTTTTCATATTGTTTTAAGAATAAAAAATGATGATAAAGAGTTTGATTAAAGATAACAAATATGGTACTTTTTTTAACAGAAAAAAACTGTTATTCTGATAATATCTTATTGAGGGCTTCGTGAACTTGCTGCCTTTGCGTTTTTCTTTGTATTACAATAGGTTCTACAATGCGTTCTTGACAATCCGCAATGCCACATCTTTCACAAGTAGTATTGACTTCTCGGCTGAGGATGGCGGGGTCATTCAAGAACTTTACTTTATTTTTCATTTCACTATCAATCAATAAGCCTATTGTCACACTTACATTGCGCTCGCCGTAAGGATGGGCGATAGTAATGCATATATATTCATCACTTGTTAGATAAAATTTGCTTTTTTGGATGCTGATAATACTCGGCACGTTGGACGTATTGGCTTCTTTTTGTAAAACTTGCAAATTTTGAAGCAACGTAATCGAAATCCATCTACGGCAATAATGTTCATCCAAGCCATTGCCGTGGGGCTGATGCCGGCGATTGAGGTGCAATTCCTTATTTACCTCAAACTTATCGGACTTAATATGGTGTATGAAACGAAGGAAAAACAGCTTTTTTAAATTAAAAAAACGAGGCAAAACGTTTGTCATCCGTTGGAAAATCATCTCAGGTGTAGCTTGATAACGTTGCATCAGCCTGTTGAGGGTTTCTCCATCATCCCAGGTTTCCATTTTCAAAAACTGCTCAATATCTTTGATAAAATTTTCTCGATTGATTAATAAAGCTGCTGAAAAATAGCCCGCTTTGAAATGGTTAAGTGCCTCATCGAAAGTTTTTACTCTTAAAAGTGAAGAGGTATATGCCCTTTCTTTTAAACCCAAAGCATTGAAACCCAGTTCTTTACCATATTGAAAGACTTTTTGGATTTCAGACATACTTTTATTTAGCAGTAACTCCTTGGATTTTGGAACATATACTGAGCGGATATTTTTCAACTCTGGATATTTATCCAATCCATTTTCTACTATTTTATAGCTAAATTTTTTTTCTAAAAGTTGACCCAAATAGTGGGATGGTAGGGCATGACCCGTCGGTACTTTATTTTGTTTAGAGAATTGCTTGACGGCTTCTTCAAGTTCTTCAAAATAATTATTGTGAAGTTCAAGATATGACCGCAAGGCTGCAAAATAAAAATTCTCTTCGCGCAAAGCATAATTACGGCTCAATTCTACCAAAGTTGAAATAAAAGCACCTACGCGCAAAGGTGCATTGGCGATGATTTCTACTACTTTATTCAGCTCAATCCCAAACAAATCAAGGGGAAGTTCGTTCAAAAAGTTCGATTGAAGCAAATCTTCAATGGGCGCCAAGCTTAATGGCATCTCCACTGAAGTCAATTCCGAAGGGGTGGTGTGCAAGGCATTAGAAAGCAAACTAATCTTATCATCCTTAGGATATTTTTTGCCTTTTTCTATTTCATTAAGGTATGAAATGGACATACCCGTTTGCTCTGCGAGTACCGCAAATGAAAGATTTCGCTCTGTGCGCAGCTGCCGCACTTTTAATCCGAAAATAATTTTGTTATTTTGTCCTTTGTTACTCATTAGGGTTCAAATGTACATCTTTTTTTTTAATAGCGAATATTCGTTTTGGGATATGTAGCTGGATAATTTTAACAGAATTAAATGTATCTTTTTTTAACATTTTTACTTTCAATCAAAACTGTTCCTATTTTGTTAAAACTACTAAAAAATGGATAAATTAAACCAATTATTACCCGATCGTTTTGAATCTACGGCTGCTTTTTTCATCATTATCTTTTTTACTATACTGGCTAATTGGCTTTCTCGACGTACTTTTAACCGATTGATGAGGAAAAGCTCGGATAGTGATGTGCTGACAAATTTTAAGTTTGTAGGTAATGCTCTCAGCACTGTTATCTATTCTATTGGTATTATCTTTATTATTAGGGAGTTTCCACCGCTTCGTACTTTTGCGGGTTCACTTTTGGCGGGTGCGGGTATTTTGGCAGCTATTGTGGGTTTTGCTTCGCAACAGGCTTTTAGTAATATAGTGAGTGGGATTTTTATAGTGATGTCAAAGCCTTTTAGAGTGAATGACCGTTTAAAGATAAAAGAAATATATTCGGGAGTAGTAGAGGACATTACATTGAGGCATACCGTGATTAGAGATTTTGAAAATCGCCGTATTATTGTACCAAATGCCGTTATTGCAAATGAAATATTGGTCAATGCGGATTATAATGACCATCCTGTATGTAAATTTGTGGAAATTAATATTGGTTTTAAAGCGGATATTGATAAAGCTAAAAGTATCATTTATGATGAAATAGCGAAACATCCCCTTTATCTGGATAGAAGAACTGAAAAAGAAAAAGAAGAGGGAAAACCTTTAGTCACTGTGAAGGTTGTAAGAATGACGGATTGGGCATG
>JANPHO010000353.1:0-10224 GCA_031424515.1 Saprospiraceae bacterium | reverse complement strand
CAGAAGGCGAGGCAATACTTGAACCTAAAATTTACTTAACTGAAACGGAGGATACATTGACCTTAAACCCCGTTTACGCTTATAATTTTGACGGTAATATCAAGGAGTTTGAAATCAATAACCGCCTTAAACAAATGGTTTTTGAGCAGGAGGACAATGAAATGGCTCTTGTATATCGGAATGATGAGCGTGAAAATATTGTCCGCAATTTTATTCAAAAACTGCATCCGAAGTTTGAAATTCAAGCTTTGGATAATCCTTCTTCGTTCACTCTTGGCATCAATGAATTATTTGAAAATGAGTGGTTTTTTACGGCTTTTGAAAAATTAAAAGCGGAAGGAATCGAGGTTTTGGGCTTTGCTCAATTGAAAAAACTGAAATACAATCCGAATCGGGCTAAAATAAATATTAAAGCCAGTTCGGGCATTGATTGGTTTGATTTGGAGGTACTGATAACGTTTGGCGAGCAGTCCGTGAATTTGAAAGATGTGCGAAAAGCCATTTTTAATAAGCAGCATTATATCCGATTGGGCGATGGTACACTCGGCATTTTACCGCAAGAATGGATTGAAAAATACGCATCTGTCCTTAAAATGGGCGATGTAAAAGGTGATAAATTGCGGCTTTCGCAATTCCATATTTCGTTGGTAGATGAATTGTACGGTGAAATTGATGGCAACGAAGTCCTTTTCAAATTGATGGAAAAACGCAACCGCTTGCGCAATTTTGAATCCATTGAAGCACTGCCTTTACCACAAAATTCGACCGCTATACTGAGGGGATACCAACAATCAGGTTATAATTGGATGAATTTTTTAGATGAATTCGGCTGGGGTGGCATCTTGGCAGATGATATGGGATTGGGTAAAACGGTGCAAGCCATCACGTTTTTGCAAAAGCAAGTGGAGAAAACAACGAAACCTAATTTAGTTATAGTTCCCAAATCCCTTGTTTTTAACTGGCAAAAGGAGTGTGAAAAATTTGCGCCCGAATTGCCCATTATGGTGTATTACGGCACGCAACGCAAGGCACTTTTAAAAGATATACCTAAAAAATCGCTCACGATTACGACTTATGGAGCTATTAGGTCGGATATTGGTGATTTGAGAAATATTGATTTTAATTATATCATTTTGGACGAATCTCAGGCGATTAAAAACCCCGATGCGCTCGTTTCAAAAGCGGTAAAACTACTGAATTCCGATAATCGCCTAACTCTCACAGGTACGCCGATTGAAAACAATGTTTTTGACCTTTACTCTCAAATGGATTTTTTAAATCCGGGTATGTTGGGCAATATTGAGTTTTTTAAAAGGGAATTTGCGAACCCAATTGACCGTGAAAAAGACCCGCAAGCAACCCACCAATTGCGAAAATTGGTCTATCCTTTCATTCTCCGCAGAACTAAAGAAGAGGTGGCAAAGGAACTTCCAGAAAAAAGCGAATCCGTTATTTATTGTGAAATGGATAAGCACCAACGCCGTGTTTATGATGGATTTAAGGATAAATATCGGGATATGGTGTTGGGTAAAATTGACTCCGATGGCATCGGTAACGCGGGTATGTACATTTTAGAAGGCTTGATGAAATTGCGTCAAATTTGCGATTCCCCCGCCCTTTTAAACGATAAAGATGATTATGGGCATGAATCCGTGAAATTAGCGGAATTGATTCCGCGCATACAAGAGGATAGTGGGCGGCATAAAATATTGGTTTTTTCGCAGTTTCTCGGCATGTTGGATTTGATGAAAAAAGAATTGGATAAACTGCATATTCCCTACGAATATCTTGACGGGCAAACCACTGATCGTCAAGAACGGGTTGAAAATTTTCAAACCAATGATTCTGTTCGTGTCTTTTTAATGAGCCTAAAAGCGGGTGGTGTGGGTCTGAATCTCACCGCCGCCGATTACGTTTATATCGTTGACCCGTGGTGGAATCCTGCTGTGGAAGCACAAGCCATTGACCGCACGCACCGAATTGGGCAAGAAAAACCCGTTTTTGCCTATAAAATGATTTGTAAAAACACCGTAGAAGAGAAAATTCTGCTCCTCCAAGAAAAGAAAAAATCATTAGCCAAAGACCTCATTCACGTCGAGTCAGGTTTTGTAAAAGCTTTGACAAGGGATGATGTCATTTCTTTGTTTTCATAATCATAAAAAGTAGAGGATTATAGATTTTTTTCCTATTTTTGGGAGGAACTAACCGTGGCATTTCGAATTTCGAAATGCCACGGATTTTTTATGTTTTTCTTAAACAACCAGAATGAATATCATTATCATCCTCATCTCCATTGGCGTATTGTTGTTGCTCATGCTAAAACTGCGCTTAAATGCCTTTTTAGCACTTATTGTCACCTCCATTGGCACAGGTATTGCGCTTGGCTTACCCATTGAAAAAGTTATTAAATCTATTGAAACAGGCATCGGTGGTACATTGGGGCAGCTCGCTTTGGTAATCGGTTTTGGAGCTATTTTAGGGGAAATTCTCTCTGAAAGTGGCGCCGTTCAAAGCATTTCGGATAGTTTAATCAAGTTTTTTGGCATAAAAAATATCCGTTGGGCCATACTCATTTCGAGCCTTGTGGTCGGTATACCCATGTTTTTTAATTCAGCTTTTGTGGTCGTGATACCCATTGTTTATGCTTTGGCAAGGCGCACTGGTTTGCCGTTGGTGTATTTAGGTATTCCGATGGTGGCGGCACTTTCCGTCACGCACGGTTACTTACCGCCCCACCCTGCCCCATCGGCGATATGCAATATTTACAAAGCCAACACGACTTTAGTGCTTTTTTATGGTTTTATCATCAGCATACCCGCAATTATTGCAGGGGGCATTTTGACGGGACCTTTCATGAAAAATATTCACACCGAAATCCCATCTATCATTCCGCCGCGTTCGGAGGATGCACCACCTCCCCCACCCCTCAGTATCAGTGTATTGATAGCCATTTCACCCATTCTTTTTATGTCGTTGGGGTCTATTTTAAAAATGGTTTCCAACCCATCAGAAGGGCTTTATAATATGGGGGCTTTGATTGGTGACCCCTCAGTATCTTTGCTTTTATCGGTACTTTTTGCTCTCTATTTTCTCGGCATTCGCCAAGGAAAATCAATGGATACGCTCATGAATAGCATCGCCAATGCTGCCAAAGCGGTGGCAATGGTTCTACTTATTATTGGTGCAGGTGGTGCTTTCAAACAGGTTTTAGTGGATAGTGGCGTGGGAAAAGAAATTGCTGATTCTATGCTCCAAATCCCCGTTTCACCCCTTATTTTAGCGTGGGGTATTACGGCTACTTTGCGCGTCATGCTCGGTTCTGCAACCGTAGCCGCTTTAACCGCTGCGGGATTAATCGCCCCTATTGCGGATAGTTCGGGCGTCAGTCGCGAACTTTTGACATTGGCAACGGGCGCAGGCAGTATTTTCTTTTCAAATGTAAATGATACCGGTTTTTGGATGTTTAAAGAGTATTTTAATACCACTATTGGTCAAACTTTCCGCTCATGGTCAGTCATGGAAGCCGCCGTTTCTGTAGTGGGCTTAATGGGTGTGTTGGTTTTAAGTTTATTTATACATTAAACAAGTAAATACTTAAATAAGTAGATACGCATTATAACCTAATGCGAATAATGAGTTAAAAATGCCTTTAGGCATGATATATCGGTAGAAACCAATAAAAATACCAATTTTAGTCCCATAGGGACGGTATATTGAACTCAATTTCTCTGATTGACTTAATAGTTGATTCAATATATCGTCCCTATGGGACTTTACTCCTCTTTTGTATCAATATTTCTACCGATATGCCATGCCTAAAGGCATTTTTAAAATGAACTATAGCTAAATCAACACTTTAATATTCAAAATCCGTTCAATAGCTTTTTGATGATGCCCGATATGGTAAATCATAAAATAAAACATTCCTCTCAAAGTCATATTGCCCAAAACTGGATGCGGCAATTGATATTTATCCAATTCTTCCTCGTTAAAACTTTCCAAAATAGATACTAAAGTTTTATGTTGCTCATCAAAGCGCGACATGGTATCATCCAAAGTATCCCCCTCAGTATATTGAGCCACAAAACCACCCGTTGCTTTCACACCTGTACCTAAAACACTCAAATACCTATCCACCACATCCTGATAAGTTCCCGAAGGCTGCGAAGGCACTCCAAACATAATTAATTGCTCTTTCGGCATACTCAAAGCCTTATTCACACTTTTAGCGGACTTTGATAAATGCATCATATTTTCACCAATACTCCATTTTTCATTGAAGTTTTTAAAAAATAAGGCTGCATCACCCGATAAAGCCTTCGCGCGGCAATGAACAATAGCCGCTTCTAATTCGTTTTTAATTTCCGATTGTGTCATATTTTTTGATTTTAAAAAGTGAAACATTTCTTACCAAACGTTTGGTAAATTTTAGACTAAAAAAATAATCGTATCATTGCGTTTAAAACAGCTGCAAATCATAAAATTTTATGGATAAATACATCCAAATAATTACCTCTGCATATTCGGGTTATTGGAACTACCTTTCTAATGCAGTCTTAAATCCCAGTTGGCATAATCATTTTTACTGGTTAGTCGGTGGCTCAATCGTTATTTGGTTGCTTGAAATTATGTTCCCGTGGCGCAAAAATCAACCGCTTATCCGTCAAGATTTTTGGATTGATGCGTTTTATTTGCTTTGGAACTATTTCCTTTTTTCGCTCATTGCTTACAATGCCCTTTCGTCCGTTTTTGTCGAATTTTTCAAAGATTTTTTAGCCCTTTTTGGCATCACCAACCTCGTTGCTATTCAAGTAGGAAACCTCCCTGGCTGGTTGCAATTGGTGCTTATTTTCGTCCTCCGCGATTTTATGCAATGGAATATTCACCGATTACTCCATCATGTACCGTGGATGTGGGAGTTTCATAAAGTCCATCACAGCGTCGAAGAAATGGGTTTTGCCGCTCTTTTGCGCTATCATTTTATGGAAAATATCATTTATCGCAGTTTAGAATACCTTCCTTTGGCCATGATTGGCTTCGGTATTCACGATTTTTTCATTGTCCATATTTTCACTTTAGTCACGGGCCAATTGGGTCACGCCAATCTTTTTATCTCTTTGGGTTCCCTGAAATACCTTTTTAATGGCCCTCAAATGCACTTGTGGCATCATGCTAAACATTTCCCTGCCTCGCACCCTCATGGCTATAATTATGGCATCACTTTGAGCGTGTGGGACTATCTTTTTAAAACCAACTATTATCCCCACGATGATAAAGATTTGCCCGTTGGCTTGCCCGAAGAAGACGCTGATTTTCCCCGTGATTTTGTAGGTCAACTCGTGCAGCCGTTTCAGAAAGCGTTTAATTTATTCCGCTAACCGAGCCGTGGCGCGCAAAAAAGCCTCTTTTAGATAATCTTGATTTTTATATAAATTGCTCAACATAACTGCCCCTTGAAGCTCCACAAGTGTTTGATTGGCTAATTTATGCGCCTCTTCTGGCGTAAAATGAGTGCCGTACACCTGCGCCATCGCCCCTATCCAATCATCAAATATACCCCTCAGTATTTCAGCAAATTCGGGCATTTGCTTAGCCGTTTGCACCGTTGTGTTGCCAATAAAACAGCCACCGTCGGGCAAAAGCGTGGTTTTACCCAATTTAATCAGCATTTTAGAAAGCCTTTCCGTGGGCGTCAATTGCGTATTTTGGGCTATTGAAAAAACATTTTCTTTGAGGTCGTGTCGAGTCATTTCTAAAATCTCTTTCATCAAAGCCTCTTTACTCGAAAAATGGTGGTAAAAACTTCCTTTAAATAAACCACACGCCGCCGCCAAATCGCTCATAGACGTATCAAAATAGCCTTGTTGCCAAAAGACTTCCTTTGATTTTATTAAAATTTCCTCTTTTGTAACTTTCTGAATGGGCATTTTAATCTCTGTTTTTTATCTTTGAAAGAAGAAACAAGCCCCCCTACCCCCAAAGGGGGAGTACCGCCCAGTAAACATAAAAAATATCCAAAAATGCGCAATTTTGGCACTTTTCGAGTCGTACTCCCCCTTTGGGGGTAGGGGGGCTAAGTTTTAATCTCAGTTTTTTATCTTTGAAACAAAAATATTAGATTTATTTCATTTTACCAAACGGTCGTTAGGTAAATTTTAAATAAAATTTCATGCGGGAAGATGGTATCAAGACTTTTCATGCAACCAGCCGTGCAGCTTGGCGAAAATGGTTAGCTGAAAATGGCGAAAACGAAAAAAATTTGTGGCTTATAATTTATAAAAAACAAAGCGGCACCCCCTCAGTATCTTACGATGAAGCGGTGGATGAAGCCCTCTGTTTTGGCTGGATTGATAGCAAAATTAATAAACGAGATGAGAATAGTTTTTTTCAATTCTTCGCCCAACGCAACCCTAAAAGCAATTGGAGCAGGGTCAATAAAGCGAAGGTTGAAAAACTTATCAATGCAGGATTGATGACGCCCTCTGGCTATAAAATGATTGAAATTGCACAACAAAATGGCACTTGGAATGCCCTTGACGATGTCGAAAACCTCATTAATCCGCCCGATTTACAAGCTGCCTTAGATGCCAATACTACTGCAAAACAGTATTTTGAGGCTTTTCCCCGTTCGGTCAAACGTGGAATTCTGGAATGGCTACTTAATGCCAAGCAGGAAGTTACGCGCACAAAACGCATTACAGAAATTGTCACACTCGCTGAAAAAAATGAAAGAGCGAATCAATATACTCCTAAATAGCAACGCTAAAAATAGCTAAAAAACGATTACTTATTAAGCAAAATAAGTAAATACTTATTTACTCATAAAAGTATCTAAGTATTTACGTGAATTTTATTTCTTCCAAATACCCTTAAAAGCATATCCCCTACCCGATTTCAATTTTGCTTTTCCGCCATTTGCATAGAAAGTCAATGTATCAAAATCTTCATTTGGAAAAAATATATCCGTCATTACGGTCAAGCCATTATCAGCAAAAACCTCTACTGACGAGCGGTCAAAAACAATGTGCAATTTCACGGTATTCGATTTTGAAAAACGTGGCGCGTAATGTTTCCCTTTAAAATTATCTGAAAAATCGTTTTTTCCTGCATTGGTGCGGTCAATATAGAATTGATTGGTTGCATTATCTAAGCCAATTAAAAGGCTTTCACCTTTATTATTAGAAAGTTTTAAACCAAAATCAGAGGCTGATGACTTTTCAAATTCTAACTCCAATTCACCACCTTTGATGGTTTTACTCAAAGCCGTTTTTGCCTTCGTTTCATTTTCAATCACTTGCGGTGAAATTTGAACATCTAACGCCCCCCTCAGTATTTCAAGCTCTTTTATGGGTTTTGAAACCAATTTTACCCCATTTTCAGTTGTTTTTAAACTTAAAACGCGCGGAATCGTCATTGCACTCCGCCACGGAGCGGTTGGTACATTTTGAGCGTATTTCCAATTGCTCATCCAACCCAAGAAAATTCGGCGACCATCACTGGGCGCAATATTCGACCAAGTGACGCCCGCATAATTATCCCTTCCATAATCTACCCATTGAGTCAATTCGGGCACATTATCATTTTTAAACGTTTTACCGTCAAAAGTGCCGACGAAATACTCGGTACCAGAGCCACCATTAGGCGCACCATCGCCCAAACTGACCAGCATTACCCATTTTTTATTTTTAGAATTACCGTCAACGGGCAACTCGAATAAATCGGGACATTCCCACGGCAGCCCTTTTGCACCATTGTTCTCACCAAATTCACTCGCCAATTTCCAATCTTTTAAATTTGGCGAATTATAAAAGCGCACTTGATTCCCTCTCGCCAATATCAAAACCCATTGATTCGAGCCTACATGCCAAAACACCTTCGGGTCTCTAAAATCCTTCAACCCCTCAGTATTCGGTATCACGGGATTCATTGAATACTTCGTCCAAGTCCTACCTTTATCCGTGCTGTATGCAATGCCTTGCGTTTGGAAATTCGTGCGTTTCGCTTTCTCACCTACCATATCGTGATAAGTAAAAATAGAAACCAAGGGTGCATGAAAGCCTTTCTGAAAGCCAGACGTATTCCGCCAATCCACCACAGCACTACCCGAAAAGATATAACCCAACGAATCAGGAGCCAGCGCAATCGGCAAATGCTTCCAATTCACCAAATTTTTACTCGTTGCGTGTCCCCAGTGCATAGGACCCCAGACGATACCATCGGGATAATATTGGTAAAAAAGATGGTACTCACCGTTATAATACACCATCCCATTCGGGTCATTCATCCAATGCGCTTCGGGTGAAAAATGGAACTGTGGGCGGTGTTGCTCTTTGTAATAAGCATCATTTTGAGCTGTTGCACCTATTGAGAGCATTAAAAACAGATAAAGTAAACGTATCATTTTTGGCTATTTTAAAAGCAATAATAGTAAAAATATGTCATTTATAATTAAAAAAAAGCAAAAAGTATTTTCTACTTAAATAAGTGTTTACTTATTTAAGTAGAAAAGTAAAATATTATTTAAGTAGATACTGAAATACTGAATTAATGTATTATTTTTACGCTATTCTTTAAAACGAATAAAACTCAAGGCTTCAATTATGGTAATTTCTGTAACGAATTTGAAAGGTGGTGTCGGGAAAAGTACGGTCACTCAAAACTTGGCAGTCGCGTTTGCTCATAAAAAGTACAAAGTCTGCGTCATTGACACAGATTTTGAATTACAAACTTCCACTAAATGGAGCGAGGAGCGGTCGGATGATTTACCGCCTATAAAAGTAGTAGCCATTCGCAATGATGAACTTTCAAAAACCGCCGTTTCATTAAAAAAAGAATACGACATTGTGCTGATTGATGGCACACCCGCTTTGTTTGAGCTATCAACCAGAGCCATTATTTTGAGTGATTTGGTGATAATGCCTATTTTACCAAGTATCGCTGATATTTGGACGCTTGAAAAGTTTTTAAAGGGCTTTGAAGAGGCTCGCATTGCCAAAGAAAGTATGGGGGCAACCGTAGAAGCTTATATTTTACTCAATAAATACAGCGACAGCCTCACACTTGACCGCGAAGTGGTTGAAGTACTTAGGGGGTTTGATATCAACGTTTTGGAAAGTCGGTTGGTGAACCGCATTGCGTATCGGGAAGCTATGCCACAAGGCAAAGGCGTCATTGAAGGGCGCGATAAAAAAGCCAGTGCAGAAATAAATAAATTGCTAATTGAAATAGAAAGCATCATAAAAATGCGGAAATT
Source organism: Saprospiraceae bacterium (assembly GCA_031424515.1). Taxonomy (GTDB): domain Bacteria; phylum Bacteroidota; class Bacteroidia; order Chitinophagales; family Saprospiraceae; genus JAAFJT01. The sequence continues at coordinate 971 of JANPHO010000353.1, read as the reverse complement.
TGCACTTAAATAAGTATCTAAGTGTTTAAGTATTCGTATAACATCCGGAATAGCTAAAAAAGTTAATAACTTACTTAAATAAGTATCTAATTATTTGATTAAAACAGTATCTAAGTATATAATGAAAAAGAATTTACTCGCCGGCAAACTTCAAAAAGACAAAACGCCCGCTGAACTCACACCTGAACAAGTAGAACAAATGCACCGTCAGGTCTTATCTAAAACAATTGTTGCAGAGCAGCCTCCCGCGGTTGAAGTCGCCTCAGTTGAAGAAAAAGCACCCAAAGTGCGCCTTTCAATCGATGTTACCAAAGACCTGCACAAGCAAATGAAAAAACGAATTGCTGATACGGAGCAAACATTGATTGATTATGTGGTGCAACTGATTGAAAAAGATTTGGAAAAATTAAAATAAGGTTGAAATCAACTTTCGATGCTTTTGGAAACTCTCCGAAATATAAAAATCTATCATTGGCTTTATTTATTTGAAGCACGGGGAGAGATTAATAGCAAATCCAGTATGTACTAATTTTCAAATTAAAATGGCTCAAATCGAGAAAATTAACCTTGATTCATTTTCGTTGATTGCTTAAAATAAGTAAGTATTTAAGTATATACTTAAATAAGTATTTGATTCGACACTTCAATTCCTTTTTTTAACTGACATCGCTATCCCTCAGTATTTTCGATAATTTAAACTCCAACAAAAAAGCCTTTGAAGATAGCAGCAAATTAAAACGATACAATACGACAGCAACTGCACTTAAATACTTATTTAAGTAAATAAGTATTTAAAAACAAAATTCTAATTCTAAAAAGTAAGATTATTACGCTACAAAAAAATAAAAACAACAACAAATTACTATTATTCTGTTGTTGTAATATCTTTTATATTCTTTTTAATTGTTTTTACAGGCTCATATTTAATTGATAATCAATTGTTTACAAAGCCAACTATCACAAATTTAGGG
>JANPHO010000352.1:0-4642 GCA_031424515.1 Saprospiraceae bacterium | reverse complement strand
AAATTATGATACTCAAGGTAATTTTTCATCAAGTAAAATAATTGGACGAACTGTAAATAATTTTAGTTCGAATATCCCAGTAAAAGTATCTCCAAAAGGTACTTATTTTCTCATTAATGGGCAGATATATGCAGAACCGTTGGATGTAAATAAGCCACTTAGTTTATTTCTACAAAATTTTAACGATTTCTCATATAAACCCGATGAAAGTAAATGCTACGTCATACGTCAAAATTTCAATAGCTTTTCAGGTATTAACTTAGAGGAATATAATTTGCCCAGTGGCAAAATTTCTAAAATATCAAATACTAAAGTGATAGGTCGTTTTATTATATACAATAATAAAGCTTATATCTTCGGCAGTACAAACGGCTCAAGTCAACAAACCATTTTGCAAAAAGTACAATTATAGGCTACCCCCTCAGTATTGGGAACAATAAATCACTTTTAAAACATTTCAAAATGAAATCTAAGATTATTACACTCTTCCTATATTTTTCAATCCTATCGAAAGTTTGTATCGCTCAAACGGATAGTACATTTAAACAGACCCGATACGAGGTGGGTGTTAATGGAACTGCTTTTTTTAAGCAGTTTCTTAACTTCAGTTCAAAAAGCAGCAATGATACATCTACTAATATACTTGAAACACCTTACTATCTGACTTCAAAAGTCAAATTAAAAAAAGGTTTTCTACGCGTAGGATTGGGCGTGAAAATTAATTCTGAGAATGAGAGCAGTAGCAAAACAGCCGATTATAAAGTAAAAAATAACAATGACTACCAGTTACGGATTGGATACGAGTGGCAACGCAAACTCAATAAAAAATGCGATGTTTTCTATGGCGTAGATTTATTGGGCGGCTTAAATGATTTGACCATTCACGCTAATTCGGGGTTTGATTTTGTCACTATTTCTGATCGTTCGTGGGTTATGGGGGTTGCTCCCGTGGCAGGCTTCCGTTTTAAATTATGGGAAAATATTGCTCTTTCAACGGAGACCTCTATTCGCTATCGTTACACTATTTTCGGTGAAGGCGCAAAATTTTCAAAGAATGTAGATTTTAATGAAAAAGGATTAAATTTGAAGACGCATAAATTGGACTTTATTGCCCCCTCAGTAATTTATATTACATACCTATTTTGATTATAGGATAAAAGAGTATATCTTTGGAGGGATAATAAATTTTTCTCGACACTCAATCTAATATATCTCATGCAAACTTCACGCATTACTAAGCTATTGCTCTGCGCCTTCGCTGCCGTTTTAGTTTACACAAGCTGTCAAAAGAAGGAAGAGACCTACGAGGTGGGTACTCTGAAATTACCCACTACTCCTTACAACTACTTAAATAGCTCCATTAGACAAAATATCCAAAATCCAATAACCAACGAGGGAGCTACCTTAGGGCGCGTATTATTCTATGATAAAAATTTATCAATCAACAATACCATTGCTTGTGCATCATGTCACAAGCAAGAGAATGGCTTTGCTGATGTTACAGCCACCAGTGAAGGATTCAAGGGTGGACGAACTACTCGCAACAGCTTACCTTTGGTCAATTTATCCGATGATTTTGGCTTATTTTGGGATTCAAGAGCTAAAACCCTCGAAGATTTAGTGTTACAACCAGTTGCTAACCATATTGAGATGGGCTTGGATAATACAGAAAACTTATTAAAAAAACTAAACCGCACTTCATATTATCCTGCACTTTTTGAAAAAGCATTTGGCAATCAAGAGATTACTCAAGAACGAGTCACAAAAGCACTGGCTCAGTTTGTAAGATCTATTTCTTCCTCTAATTCAAAGTTTGATGCCGTACGTAGAGGAGCATGGGGTGTTATGAATGAAAGTGAAACGGCGGGATGGAATTTATTTTTCAATCAACTGCAATGTTCTGGTTGCCATAACGGAAATGATTTAAATAATGGTAGTATCGCTAATATTGGTCTTGATATGAACTATAAAGATAATGGTATGGGTACACAAACAGGAGAGAACACCTTAGACGGCTTTTTTAAAGTGCCCTCTTTGAGAAATATTGCACTCACTGCACCATACATGCATGATGGTAGATTTAAAACATTGGAAGATGTAGTGGAACACTACAACGCAGGCGTTCAGAATCACACCAATTTATCCAGTCTTTTACGAGGTTTTTTGTGGCAAGGCAACGGAGCATTGAGTACTATTAATGGAAATGGAGGTTTTATATTTGGCTTTCCAAATAAAGATTGTTGGAGTTGTGGAGTCGGTACAGGCGGGACAGATTTCAAAGCCCTTAACCTCACCAAAACTGAAAAAGAAAACTTGGTGGCGTTTTTAAAATTAACGACTGACGAAACTTTGGTTAGGGATGAAAAATTCGCTAATCCATTCAAATAAAAATCAACATATTTTTTTGGGAATTAAAAAGTGTACAAGTTCATTTGTACACTTTTTTTATACCCCTCTGTATAAAGGCCACTTTTAAGCAATTTTCATGCATAAATTTTAATATTTTATAAAATTACGTTTCATTTAGAAGTAGTTCCTTAATTTTGAGCTGATAACATTTAAAAGATAGCTCAAATGAACCGCTCATTATTTTCCATAATCGTGATAGCTGCCTTTGCAATATCATGCAATACTTCCAAAAAAGCCACCATCAGCCCCACTACTGTTGCTACATTATTGGACACTTCTTCCGTTTTGGCTCAAAGTTTTACGGGACTATATATATATGATTTTGAAAAGAAACAATCTCTTTTCGAACAGAATGTCAATCGATATTTTACGCCCGCTTCTAATACCAAACTCTATACTTTTTATGCTTGTTTAAAAACTTTGGGTGATTCTATCCCTGCTTTGCGCTATGTGGTGCGCGGGGATTCACTCATTTTTTGGGGTACAGGCGATCCTTCGTTTTTACATCCCGATTTTAAAAATGAAACTCGGGTTATGGATTTTTTTAAGTCTTTTAAAGATAAAAAAATCTTCTTTTCTGTGGGTAATTTTACTAATGAAATCTATGGCGAAGGTTGGGCTTGGGATGATTATAATGATAATTATCAAACAGAATTAACACCTTTTCCGATGTACGGCAATGTGATTCGTTTCAATGTAATGGATAAAAAACTAACATTATATCCCACTTATTTTAAAGATTCAATTAAAATATCACCCAACGGAGGTACTTTCATTAAAAGAGACATCAACAATAATCAGTTCAATACCCCTCAGTATCTTCTTCAAAAAACGAAGTATGAGCAAGAGATTCCCTATAAAACTTCTTATTTATTGACTCAAAAAATGCTGTCTGATACTTTAAAACAGGCTGTAGGGCTTCTGAAAACGCCCGTTCCATTGGATGCGCTCACGCTTTATAGTATGCCGATTGAGCCCATTTATCGTCAAATGCTTCAAATAAGTGATAATATGCTTGCTGAACAGCTCCTTTTACTATGCAGTTCGGCGTTAAAAGATAGCCTTAACTCCTCTTTTTCCATTTCTCAAATTAAAGAAAAACATCTAAAGGATTTGCCTGACGCACCCAAATGGATTGATGGCTCGGGGCTTTCCCGTTACAATCTTTTTACTCTCCGCGCAACAGTTAAACTATTAGAAAAAACCTACGTAGAACTCCCTCAAGACAAGCTTTTTTCACTTTTACCAACAAGCGGTCAGGGGACTTTAAGTAGTTCATTTCCGACTAATCAACCCTTTATTTTTGCGAAATCAGGTTCAATGAGTGGTGTTTATAATCTGAGTGGTTATCTTAAAACGCAAAAAGGGAAATTACTCATTTTCAGTTTTATGAATAATAATTTTAATAAAACGACCTCAAGCGTGCGAAAAGAAGTAGAAAAAATATTGACTTGGGTACATTTGAATTATTGATTATGAATTATAGGTTATAGATTTCAGAATTTGAAATCATGCATTTGAAATTCAAATAAAAAAGATTAATTTTGCGCCACTTTTAAGAATTTAAGAGGAAATAATCAAACATTAAATTTAATTTATAATCGTAATATTTTCATTATCAATAAAATAAAATAATTATGGCTGGCAACAGAACTTTCACAATGTTAAAACCTGATGCAGTAGAAGCAGGAAATATTGGTGGTATATTACATGACATCAATGCGGCTGGTTTTAAAATTGTCGCAATGAAATACACTAAGCTTTCAGTAGAAAAAGCGGGTGAATTTTATGCAGTACATTCAGAGCGTCCTTTTTATGGCGAATTGGTTGAATTCATGTCTCGTGGGCCCATCGTAGCGGCTATTCTTGAAAAGGAAAATGCAGTTGAAGATTTCCGTACCCTTATCGGTGCAACCAATCCAGCAAATGCTGCGCCAGGCACTATACGCGCAAAATTTGCTAAAAGCATCGGTGAAAACGCCGTTCATGGTTCAGATAGCGATGAAAATGCAGCTATTGAAGGTGCATTCCATTTCGCAGGTGTAGAAATTTTTTAATTAAAATATCAATATTACTGTACAAATTGAGAAAACAAGCTAAAAAGTAGTGGAAAAGAGCATAAATTTGATTAACCACAATCAAAAAAAGCATGCTCCAACCACTACACAACAAACTTAGTACAATACAAGGTCGCTACCAAGCCTGTGTGCTAAAAAATATTGAGATATTATTC
>JANPHO010000351.1:0-13878 GCA_031424515.1 Saprospiraceae bacterium | reverse complement strand
CTTTGGGCGGCATTCTCTTCCTTTCTGAAAATATCACATCTCGACTTATTGGAGCAGGCTTGCTAATTATTGGTGGTGTCGTTTTGGCTTTAATTGGCAAGCGTTATTGGAAGTTTTAAGAAAAAACGGCTTTAAAATATTTGCTATTTAAACTAATTCAAAGATTTATAGTCCAATATCTCAGTAAAAAGCCTTTAAATTCTGGATTTCAAATACTTTTCGTTTAAAAAATCACCCTTTTAGTTGAATAACTCCCAACTAATCTTTTATTTATATTAAATTTGGTGAAATATAAATCAGGCTCATTCAAAATTGATGTTTTAATGCTCAAATACCTTTTTATTATTGTCATTCTTATACCCCTCAGTATATCGAGTCTTTTTGCTCAAAATGGATTTGAGAAGCGGCTGATTGCCTACGTTTTTCTTTCAGATGAATGTCCAATGTGTCAAGGTTATGCCCCCGTTTTAAATCAATTAGCCGCAAATTATGATAGCAAAGGGGTGGAATTAGTGGGTGTTTTTCCTAATTATTACGCTACTGATTCTGCAATTGGGGCTTTTAAGAAAGAGTACAACATTATATTTAAAATGCGACGTGATTCAGGTTTTATATTAACCAACCGCTTGGGTGCGAGCATTACACCACAAGTTTTTGTTGAAAATACTGAGGGGGGGCTGCTGTACTCAGGTCAAATCGACGATGCTTATTTTAGAGCAGGAAAGCGGCGCGGAACCACCACTTTTCATTATTTAAAAGATGCCATAGATTCACTATTAATTAACAAAAAGCCCACTGTAGAAATGACTAAGGCAGTGGGGTGTGTTATTGTTAAAGATTAATCATAATGTGTAAATAGATATTAATCAATTTTTTATTTAAAATTAGGGATATGAAAAGAAACGTTTTACTCACTTTATTCTTAGTATTTTTATTTTTTAAAGGATACAATCAAAATCTAACTTGGGCTGATAATATTGCGCCTATTTTATTTAAAAATTGCGCAAAATGCCATAATCCCAATGGCGTTGCGCCGTTTTCGTTGCTGACTTATGATGATGCTTATCGGAATAGACAAGGTATAAAAGCGGCGGTTGTGTCTAAAAATATGCCACCGTGGTCACCTGACCCTAATTATCGTCATTTTGCCAATGAGCGTGTTTTGAGTACTGCTGATATTAACGCGATTACAGCATGGGTTAACGGTAATGCAGCACAAGGCAATCCAGCAAATGCGCCTGTAACACCGACTTTTGCGGCGGGAAGTGAAATCACTACACCCGATTTGGTTTTGACCATTCCTAATTACACGGTGAATACAAATAATGATTTGTATCGCTGTTTTGTGATTCCAAGTAATTTAATCGGCGATAGATTTATCACATCTTTGGAAGTTATTCCTGGAAATCGAAAGATTGTACACCATGTTTTGGCTTTTCAAGATTCAACTAATGTACCTGCTCAGCTCGATGCAGCTGACCCTGGCGCGGGTTATACCAATTATGGTGGGACGGGTTCAAACGCTTCTCAATTGGTTACGGGATGGGTGCCGGGACAAGGCGCTGTAAAATTTCCAAGTGGTATGGGTATTCGATTGGCGTCTAAAACGAATTTGGTTTTGCAAATCCATTATCCTGGGGGGACTATCAATCAAAAGGATAGCACTAAAATTGTTTTGAAATTGGCTCCAGAAGGCTCAAAATTGCGTGAAATATTCAATCGCCCCATTTTGGCGCACGTTTCACCGATTTTGACGAATGGTCCTCTGGATATTCCGGCTAATCAAACCAAAACTTTTGTTGAAAAATTGACTCTTCCGATTACGGGCTCCTTTTTAAGTATTGCTCCGCACATGCACTTAATTGGACGCCGAACTAAAGTTTATGGTTTACTACCGAATGGTGATACGCTTAAATTAATCAATATTCCAGACTGGGATTTCAACTGGCAAGGAGCATATACTTTCCGAAATGTGTTAAGAATTCCCGTCGGAACGACGCTGGTGGCGGAGGCATTTTATGATAATACAACGAATAATCCTTTTAACCCCAATAACCCAGCTAAACAGGTAAAACTCGGGGAAGGAACAGCCGATGAAATGATGCTCAATTATTTTACATTTATGGCGTATCAGCCTGGGGATGAAAACATAGTTTTGGATAGTTCAGCGATAGTCAATGCTGCTTTTGAAGTGAATGAAAAAGAAAGGCTGGATTTAGCCTGCTATCCGAATCCAGCACAATCGAGTGTTACCCTTAGTTTCAATTTGCCTCAGCGTGAAATATGCAATGTGGATATTTTTGACATTACAGGTACTGCGGTGAAAGGTGTGGTAAAAGGACAATGGTTGGATAAAGGTGAGAATCAAATTCCTATCTCGACAGTTGATTTGCCATCTGGAACCTACATAGTTCGACTTTTTTCAGAAAAGACCTATGGTATTGAAAGGTTTATTAGGGTTGAATAGAATTTTTTTGATTTTAATTGAAATACTGGTAACTTCGGATAACTCAATTTAATACCTAAAAATGCCGTTAGGCATTCTATATCGGTAGAAAATAATTTGAAAAGCCCACAAGTTCCGTAGGAACGGCACATTAAAATATGTTTTCAATATATCTTTCCTACGGAACTCCATAATAATAACTATTTTTTCTACCGATATAACATGCCTAACGGCATTTCCAAGTATTAAATTGAGTTATCCGAAGTTACCAGGAAAAAATATTTTATTTGAAATAGCTTGTATCTCTTTTAAGAAGTACAAGCTTTTTTAATTGACACCATAGATATGGTAACTGATTTATGAGCTCTTATAAATCAACTTTTATAGATGGATTTGATGTATAAATGACATGTTTCTAAATATTTTCATCGGTTTTTAATTTTTTATTTCGGTTAACTGAAACTTTTTTTAAATTTATGAAAAAAAAGATTTGAGGCACACACCATTTTCCAAAATTTGTGCATCTTACTCATATAACATCAAAATAAGCCTTTTTTTTTAAAAACGGGGTAGATGTTAGAAAGTAGAATAATTCGGTAATATCGAGGTCTTACCAATTTTTTTAACGCTAAAAGGTGATTAACAAAATTTTTTTTAGAAGATTGTTGGTAAATCAGTTTTATATTGTATTATTGCACTTGTTATTTGTAAAATCGTTATTTGTATATTTTCAAATAATATTGAAACAAGCTATTAAATAATTTTTGTTAAACAATTTAAAAAAACTCAAAATTTCACTGAATTATGAGTAAACCAAACAACGCTCCGGCAAAAAATTCAGCAAGTGCTACAGGCGCATCTGAAAACAATGAATGGTTCGCACCAGCAGTTATGATTATTTCTTTAATCGTAGCAGAACTTGTATTCCACATGGTGATGGGTAAAGGCAGTAACTTTGATGGTAATGACCCGGTAAAAGGTCACCCACTCAATGCACTTGGTATTATCTATAAAGGTGGATTCATTGTACCACTTTTGATGACGATGGCTCTATGTGTTATCGTATTCTCAGTTGAACGTATCCTCACACTACGTGCTGCACAAGGTAAAGGTTCAGTTCCTGAATTTATCAAAAAAGTACAAGCTAGTCTTAACTCAAACAACGTTGATTCTGCAATAGCAGAATGCGACAAGCAGAAAGGTTCTGTTGCAAACGTAGTTCGTAGTGGCTTAGTGAAGTACAAAGAAATGGCATCTAACACAGAGTTAGAGAGAGATCAAAAAATTGCTGCAATTCAGCAAGAAATTGAAGAATCTACGGCTCTTGAAATGCCAATGTTGGAGCAGAACATGCCTGTTCTCTCAACAATTGCATCAGTAGGTACACTTGTAGCCCTATTGGGTACAGTTATCGGTATGATTAAAGCCTTCTCTGGTATGGCAACTGCGGGTGCTCCAGATGCTGTAGCTTTATCAACAGGTATCTCGGAAGCGTTGATTAATACAGCATTGGGTATCGGTACTTCAGCTGTGGCAATCATTATGTACAACTATTTCACTGCTAAAATTGACGGATTGAGCTATCGTATTGATGAGGCTGCTTTCAGTATGGGTCAGACTTTTGCTACTCATAACAAGTAATCCATCGGAGTATCTGATTTCTTAACAAAATAAAAACGATACAGAATATGCCAAAGGTCAAAATGAAGAGACAGAGTATCAGAATGGACATGACAGCGATGTGTGATGTTGCATTCTTGCTATTGTCTTTCTTCATCCTTACAACAAAATTCCGTCCGAATGAGCCAGTTCAAGTTGAAATACCTTCTTCAACTGCTCAGATACCAATCCCTGAAAAAGATATTTTAATGATATCTGTAGGAAGTGATGGACGAGTTTTCTTCGGCGTAGATGATCAAAATACGAGAAGTGCAATTCTTGATGAATTAGCTAAAAGATATAACTTTCAAGTAACTGCTGCAATGCAAAAACGCTTCAAATTGATTGATCAATTTGGGGTGCCGCTTGACCAACTTCCATCTCTATTAAACTTGAGCCAAGAAGATATGTCAAAATTTGTGCAGACGGGGCTAAGAGTAGATCCGAAAGCTAAGGTGATAGGTGGCGTACCTGCACCGGGTGATGTTGATACAGCTAAAAATGATTTGGCTGAGCTAATCGTTATCTCAAGAACGCTAAATGATGCGCTTCGTATTGCGATCAAAGCCGACAAGGGAACTGAGTATAAAGCAATAGATGATGTAATTGAAACTTTGAGAAAAACAAGATCGAATCGTTTCAATCTCATCACTACGGCAAAAGCTTCTGCTGAGTAATTCTTTCCAATATTGGTAAGAAATACTGAGGGGTAGTTAGTTTATATTATTAAAATCCTTAAATAAAAATTACATATGGCTTCGATAGAAACGGGCAAAAAAGGTGCCCCCAGTGTTGATATGACGCCTATGGTGGATTTAGGTTTTCTCTTAATTACGTTTTTCATGCTTGCTACAACTATGAGTAAGCCTAAAACAATGGAGATTATTAAGCCCGCTAAAAATGAAAAAGAGGATGATGCACCACCATTGAAAAAATCAAGGTCAATGAGCATTTTGCTCGGCGAGCGCGATAAAGTTTACTTCTATGTAGCTTCTGATGAAGACTTAAAAGAAGGAAGACTTCAGGTGGACTCTGCTGACTTTTCTAAGACTGGTGTTCGTGGAGCAATCAGAAACCGACAAGATGAGGTTGGAAAAATGTATGGTAGTAAGGATACCTTAGTTGTATTAATCAAAGCAATGCCTAAAGCCAAATATAAAAATATGGTGGACATTTTGGACGAAATGCGTATCACAGGTGTAAAATCCTACGCACTCGTTGATCTTGATATTATTGATACAACTATCATGGAAAAAATGGGTATGTTACCAAAGTAATAATTTCAAAGAAACTAAAATAATTTTCAATGGATAGCAAAGACATCATGAAGATGACCCTTGACGACATTGTTTTTATGGGTAGAAACAAAGCGTATGGGGGGTACTATCTGCGTCAAATTTATGGTAAGAACGTTAGAAACGGTATTATCATTGGTGCATCCGTGTTTTTATTGGGCATTGCTTACCCGCTCATCGCTGATAGGCTAAGAGGAATGTTACAATCAAAGGATGATTTGGTGATGAAAGAGGTTGTATTGGCTGAACCACCGCCACTTGACAAAACTGCACCACCGCCACCACCACCACCACCACCGCCACCACCACCACCACCAGAGAAGCCACAAATCAAGTTTGTGCCGCCGAAAGTGAAGGAGGATAAGGAAGTACCGAAGGAAGAAGTAATTGTTCCGCCGGTAGTTCCTGATAAAGTGGAGATTGGTAAAGTGGAAGTAAAAGGTGATACTGCTGCGAAATATCGTCCAGTAGAAGCACCACCGCCACCACCACCACCACCTGTTGAAAAAGAAGTGGTCAAGGAAGCGCCTGAAAAAATCTTTACTATTGTGGAACAAAACCCAGAGTTCCCTGATGGTCAAGCGGCTCTTTTCAAATGGTTAGGCTCAAACATTAAATATCCTGCTGTTGCTCGTGAAAACGGTATCGAAGGTACGGTCTATGTTGGTTTCGTTGTGAACACAGATGGATCTATCGTTGATGTAAGTGTAAAACGTGGTATTGGTGGAGGATGTAATGAGGAGGCAGTTCGTGTTGTTCAACAAATGCCGAAATGGAAACCTGGTAAACAACAAGGTCGTCCAGTTCGTGTTGCATACACACTTCCAATCAAGTTCAAACTTGAGTAATACAGATGAAGTGATAAAAAAAAGTCCCGCCTTTTTAGGTTGGGACTTTTTTTATGCCTCAAAATCAGTCAAAGCTTTTTTAGCATATAACAACAGGAAATTTTAACATTTTAATATCTTGACTCCTTTGTTCTTATTTAAAAAAAGCCTAATCACTCTATTACACTCTGCGCTTTTAGGATATTTTTTAACCGATTCAAGTAAGTCTTCCACCAATAAATTTTCTGAATCTATATACCCAAATCCATAATATTGACCATTCTGAATGGATATAATCGCTCGCTCTTCTGCATTTTTACCTTTATCAATTATAAAAAAATCCTCTTCAAAAAGAGTATTCATTCGCTCAATAGCTAATTCAGCTCTTTCATTATAATTTTCGTTTTCTTCAACGCCTGTGCAAGCACCGTGGCATTGACCAATTTGATAATAAAAACACCCTTTTTCAGAAAAATTAATAGACCCCTCAGTATAAGCAGGTTCCATGAGCTTTTCACAGAGTTCGTAGCGTTTGGTGATGCCTTTTAAATAGGATTTAGCATCTGATAGCTTTTCAAATTCTTGTAAAAAATGATGTTTTTTCCTGATAGTGGCTACATTTTTAACTGCATGAAATCGGACATAACCTTTTTCATCCTTGAAACTGTATATTCCATACGGGAAATAAGTCTTTCTTTGGGCTTTATTAATACTGGGTTTCAGGCGTTTTATTTCATAATCTTCTAATAAAAGGGCAATTAATTCGCTTCCCGTTTCTTCAAATGATATATCAAAAACGATATTTTGGAGCTTGTCGCCTTTAGTGGTTCTATCTGCAAAATGCTCAAATATGCGTTTTTGGATATTGATACTTTTACCAACATAAATAACCTCACCTTGCTTATCGTGTAAATAATAAACGCCACAGGTTTCGGGTAATTTATGCAGCATTTCCATCGGGATATCATTGGGTAAATGATTCTCTTTTATGCCTTTATTGATAAGTAATTTCGCTTCTTCTTTATTTTCAGGTTTATCTAAAATTCTTTCAAAAACGTTGACTGTAGCCAGTACATCTGCCATGGCGCGGTGACGGTCATTCACTTGAATATTAAAATGTTTGATTAGATTACCTAAAGCATAAGACCTTAGCCCGGGAAAAGCCTTTCTACTCAATTTTACAGTGCATAACTGCTGACGTACGTAGGTAAAACCCAACCGTCTAAATTCTTCTTGGATAAATCCGTAATCAAATCGAACATTGTGGGCAACAAAGATGGCTCCCTCAGTCATTTTGACAATTTGCTTGGCAACTTCATAAAATTTTGGGGCATTTGATACCATTTCATCGTTGATACCAGTCACTTGGGTGATATAATAAGGTATAGACCGCTCAGGTTGGATGAGGGTTTCATAGGAATCCACAATTTTTTCACCATCGTGCAGCACAATGGCAATTTCTGTAATCTTATCGCTTGAAGCTTGACCACCTGTAGTTTCAATATCTACAATTGCATACAGTTTTTTTGACATTAAAATCTTAAATCATTATTTTTTTTAAAGAATATTAGAAGTCATAAATTTCTCTTAACTTCGACTTATCACCTGTTTTTCAATTTTAACAGTAGTAAACCAATTGATTTTTTAAAATAAATCTATAACTAAATCGAAAACGAAGTTAAGATTTTTTATTTTTATTGCAATTATTTGTTTTAAAATTAAGTGTAATTTTACTTAAAATCTATCAAATCGTTTTAAAATAGGTAAATTAAATGAAGAGCTTTGATGGATTAAATTTTAAATGTATGTCCACTTAATTTCACTTGTAAATGATGTTTTTAAAAACGATGGTTCTAATTCTCTGTACTGAGGGGGAGGCTTGATTTTAGAATTGAAGACGAATTTTGTATATAAAAGGATTGAACTGATAAGAACGGTTGTAGTTTTTTAATAAAATTGGTAATAAATAGCTTTAAAACTATGATTTTTAATAGTAAAATGTTTCGATTTATTGTTTTTTGCTTGAGTATATGTACAATTGAACTGAGGGGACAAGTGTTTGTTGAATTGGATACTTCCCAGACAGTGATGTTGAAAAATGCCTCTTTTGAAAATGCGCCAGGTGCTTCTAAATATCCTGATTTTTGGGAAGCTTGTACAGAAGGAAAGGCAGAAGTGCATCCTGATGTGCAGCCTGGTTCGTTTGGGGTGCAACTCGTACCGCTCAATGGAAAGACATATTTAAGTATGGTGGGTAATGACGATGGTACATCAGAATCCATTAAACAATCTCTTGACGAGCCACTTATGGCAGGAAAATGCTATCGTTTGAGTGTTTATTTGGCAAAATCAGAGAAATATCAGAATCAAAGTCACCTAAATTCAACTTTAACGCTGTACGATAAACCTTTAAAATTGATTCTTTGGGGATTACCCTCTGATACTTGTATTTTGAATCCCGATGATTGGTTGGCTGAAACGAAACCTATCCACCATAACAGGTGGAAGAAGTACGTTTTTTACATTCAGCCGCCACGGGATTGCCATGCCCTGGTTTTTCAAGTAGCACATGTGGTGGATAAATCGTACAACGGGAACATTTTAATAGATAATATTTCACCTATTTTGCCTGTGCAATGCAGCGATTTAAAGCTGAGTGCGGGGACTGTGCCGAGTAGCCGAAGTGCTTTTTTATTGATTCAATTGATAAATGAAGTGATTGTGAATAACACTTCTCATTTAAAATTTGAACGAAAAAAGGTCGCTTTTACTTATGATGGGTATTCAAAAAAGGATGAAATCAATTCAAAAAATGCGGACAAGCCGATTGTCAGAAATGAATATTTTGATAGAATCATCGAATTATTTGAAAAATATAATAATTATAAAATCATCATTAGAGTTAAAAATAAGGATGGTTTGTCCAAAAAAAGAGTCGTTTATCTTTATAATTATATTTTTCAACATAGCAGTATTAAAGCACAACAGCTTGATATTCAACGTTTTAAACCTAAAGATGAAGAATATGTATGGTCTTTTGAGAATGATGAATTGGCAATATCATTTGACACTTTATGAAATAGTTAAAAGGTTTTTAATATAATTTATCCAAAGATATTTTTTTCAACCGATAAACAATTCTAATTTTACATTTTGAAAAATGTTATTTCAAAAATGTAAACTAACGGTTGTCAATGAATAATATGACTAAGATTTTATCATTTATCATTATTGTTTTGATTCTCTCATCTTGTGGTTCTACCAAAAATCAGCCGCAACGCCCTATGGAAACGTATCAAGCACCTGTAGATGTCCCATTTTCAGTTTCTACCGTGAATATCCCAGTCAGATTAAATGCGGCGGAAATTGAACGTTTGTTGAATAATAAATTGAACGGTGTCATTTATGAAGACAATAACCTCGATGACGATGGGTTGATGATGAAGGCAACTAAAAGTCAAAATATCAATATTAGACTTGATGGCTTACAAATGACTTATCGGGTGCCGTTAAAACTGTGGGTTTTCAAAAAAATAATTGCGAATAGGGGAATAGAAGCTGAGGGCGAAATCGCATTGAATTTTAAAACGACCATCAATATTGCGGGTGACTGGTCGGTTCAGCCATACACCGAACTAATTGGTTATGATTGGATTAAAAATATGTCAGTTAAAACGGGTTTTGGAAACCTGGATGTGAAATATATTGCCAATATTATTATTGATAGGAGTAAATATTCACTTACTTCTACCATCGACCAACAGCTAAAAGGGCAATTTCAAATAAAAAATAGCCTCGCCGAGGCTTGGCAATTGATGCAAAGACCCGTCAGTATTCCGAGCTCTTATGGTACATGGTGGGTCAAGTTGACCCCTCAGTCAATAGCCATGACGCCCTTTAAAACGACAGGTGATATTATTGAAAGTGTCATCACAGCAACATCCATAGCCGAGGTAGTTGCTGGAAACGAGCAACCCATTTTCAGACCCAATACATATTTGCCGCCTTTTCAATTGGGTTATTCGACTTTGAATGAGTTCGCGGTTAATTTGACAACTGATATTTCCATGAAAGAGGCAGAGGGAATGGCTAAAAGCCTTTCAGTTGGGCAAAAGTTTTACCCAGGTGGTAAGGAAATACAGGTGAAAGATATTCAGTTATTTGGTCAAAATGATAAAATAGTCGTGAATACGAAATTCTCTGGAAGTTATGAAGGAAGTTTATATTTGATTGGGAAGCCCGTTTTCAATGCACAAAAGAATTCAATTGAGCTTCAAGACTTGGATTATGACTTACAAACCAAGGATTTTTTATTAAAGAGTGCCAAATGGATGTTTGATAAGACTATTTTAAAGAAAATGAAAGAGGCCTGCGTATTTCCTTTGGATGAGAATGTGAAGTTTTTTAAGACGATGATGAACGACCAACTGCGCAATTATAAGTTCAATAACAACGTGATACTGAGGGGTATGGTCAATGATTTGAAAGTTGAAAGGATTCAAATTATTGAAGGAAATATCAAAATATTTGTATCATCAACGGGTACTTTGAACTTAGATGTGAATGGATTGGATAGTTTTTAAACTTTAAAAATGAGTAAAGATGGATTATAAAACATATTTGTACGACGAGTTTCCTCTATTATTAAAAAATGTAGAATCCTCAATGCCCGCAAAATGGGGTTCGATGAATGCCCACCAAATGATAGAACATCTGGCATTGGTGTTCAGCATAGCTAATGGCAGAATGACAGCAACTCCGAATGCAGAATCAGAGCGACTGGCTTATCGTAAAATGCGTTTTTTTGAAAAAGATACGCCGTTTCCAAAAGGTTACAGGGTAGATTTTATCCCTGAGGAGCCAACACCAACTATGTTTCCGACCATAGAGCAATCAAAAGAGTTTTTAATGGTTCAGTTGATGCGATTTATGGATTATCACGAAGAGCACGAGGGGCTTACGCCCGTTCATCCCGTTTTTGGACCTTTAAATTACGAGGAGTGGATTAGGTTTCAAGTGCGGCATGTAAAACACCATTTGGGTCAGTTTGCGGTAGTCCCAGAAGAATAACAAAGAAAATTGGTATGGTAAAAAAATAAATTTCTTAAAATACCGTTTAAAAGTTAACATATTTATGTGCATTTCGTCATAAATATGTATAATTTTGTGTTCATATTTTTTAACGAACAAAACTGTCTTCAGAAATGAAAAAATCGTTTGTCAAAAACCTTTTACTACCAATTTTTGTTTTTACTGTTATTATTGCTTCACTTTCTTCTTGTCAAAGAGGTTATGGATGTCCGTATAAAATGCAGGCAAACTCTGAGGTGAAGAAATAATAATTTCCTTATCTTGTTTTTTAATATTCAAACTTATCTATAGAATGATAAAATGGATTCCCTTGGAGTCTCAAGATCAATTGGAGCAAATTGCTCAATTATCTCATAAAGTCCCTTGTCTTATTTTTAAGCACTCTACTCGCTGTAATATCTCTTCAATGGCTAAAAGCCGCCTTGAATCGAAATGGGATTTTGCGGAAACTGAAATTCAGCCATACTATTTGGATTTGATTGCTTTTCGTTCTATTTCCGATAAAATCGTTGATAAATTTGACGTTTTTCACGAATCTCCTCAAGTTTTGCTGATTAGAAATGGTGAATGTTCTTATGATGCATCTCATCTGGACATCTCTGTTTCTGAGTTGCATGACTGTTTTACGGATTCTTTTTAAATTCTACTTTTCAGGGAGTAATTCTTCTCAATTTTTACCATTTTCAACACTTTTATATGGAACTTTTCGTCACTGGAGATGGATCTCACACCGTTATGTCCAAGCAGTTCGATGCTATGTACCATTCACGGCACGGAGCAATTCAAGAAACAAATACGGTATTTATTGAAGCGGGCTTGAAATACTTAATCGATAAAGGTTATAAGGAAGTTTCTATCCTCGAAATTGGATTTGGAACGGGGCTAAATGCTTATATGACCTATCTTGAAGTTGAGAATCAAGGCATATCAGTGCATTATGATACGCTTGAAACATACCCCCTCAGTATGGAGGATGTTTTTCAGTTAAATTATCCTTCTCTTCTGCATGTACCTACCTCTAACTCTGTTTTTATTGAAATGCATTCTATTCCTTGGGAAATTAGAACGCCCATTACATCAAATTTTTGTTTTCAAAAACGATTATTAGACTTTTTGAAAATAGAAGAAGTAAATCAATATGATTTAATTTACTTCGATGCCTTTGCCCCAGAGGCACAACCTGAACTTTGGAACGTGGATATGTTTCAAAAAATGTATGCCGCTTTACGCTATAATGGTGTTATGACTACCTATTGTGCAAAGGGTATTGTGAAGAGGAATCTAAAATCTGTTGGGTTTTCACTCGAATCTTTGCCTGGCCCACCCGGAAAAAGAGAAATGACACGTGTAATAAAAAAATAACATTTCAATTTCGTCTATTATTGTGACATTAATTTGCGTTTTTTATTCTAACAATTGGGTCATTTTACACTATATTGAAAAATGTAAATAATTGATAGTCAATATTTTACATTTATTTAGTCACTCTTTTGATTCAATAAACATGTCACAAAAAAATGATTAACGCATATTTGATTATTGAAACAATACCTTTAATGCTTTATCTTTGATTATCAAAATTTCAGAACAGTTGTTTCGAAATATTGAAAACAATCATCTCATTTAGATTTGTCTTGGAATATAGAGTATGAGAATAGTCCAATTTGCACTACACAAAGACCCATTTAAGAAATCCAAATGAAATGTTTTATTTTTGAATTTATAAGTAGTGTGAACAATCTGCATATTTCGCTCGTCGCATTTTTTTCTATGTGACGGGCGTTTTTTTTGTAACACTGATAAATATAAGCACGTAATAAAAGCCTATCCAGACATTGATTTGGATAGGCTTTTATTTTAAAAACTAATTTAAAAATATATAATGACTGCAACTGAAGCTATTCTTTTGGGTATTGGTTCACGAGTGAAACATCCTGCTTTTGGTGAGGGTGTTGTCATCAAGCTTTATCCAGCTGCTTATGAGGTGTGTTTTATGCTTTATGGCATCAAAAGTGTTGGAAAAGACTATGATTCTTGGACGATTATTGAAGCTATTCCAGCTGAATCGTCGGTCACTTTCACAGAAGCTGAAAAATCATTGATGCGCATTTTGAAAAATTGGTCGGATATCAGCGAAGTGACGCCAATTGGCGATAAATGGGATAAAGGAACTATGATTTTAAAACCTATTGATACCAGTTTAAAGCCCAAAGAAATTCCCATTGAAACTTTTTTTCATAAAATAACGATGGTGCGTGATAGAGTGAGGGTGATGGAGCAACGTATCAATTCCAGTAACTTAAGCGAGGAAGAAAAAATTAATTTGCAGCAATATATCACCCGTATTTATGGCAGTTTGACTACATTCAACGTATTGTTTAAATCTCAGAGTGATTATTTCGTAGGCGAAAAGACAAAGTAAACTTTAACCTAAATTTAAAGGGATTCCACAAGTGAATTTTGTACTTTTATAATCCTAAAAGAAACTACTCATGAAATCGAAGATTATTTCATCCGTTCGCCTTTCAGGCTCGGGTCACGAACACCAAAAAAACAATAA
>JANPHO010000350.1:0-6862 GCA_031424515.1 Saprospiraceae bacterium | reverse complement strand
CTGTTGCATTCAAGCTGTATAATTGAGTAATTGGGTTCGGTTTGTTGGTTTCATTGCTTAAATTATTATTTTGAGTTTGTCCGTTGCAGGACGCAATGAAAACGAGTAGACATATAAAATACAAGTTACACTTTGTCATTTATGATTGATTTTAGAATGTAGTAAAATTACCGTAAGCAGCCATTAAATACCTAAAAACATGTGTAAAAGAGTGTAACGGAATTGTAAATCTTGTATGTTGTCTAATTTTGTTAAAACTACCAAGGCCCATTCTGCTTAACTTGATAAAACCGATAACCATCAAACCGATAAAGTCCTGACCCTGCACCCCACCACATATTGCCTGACTTGTCTTGATACATACTTTGAACACAGCAGTTTAAACCGTTGGCAGGTGTAAAAACGGTAAACGCTTTTGTATTAGGTAGTGGAACGGAAGGGTCAAATCTCGTCGTACTGCCTCGTGCTGTAATCCAAATAATACCCGATTGCTCAATATAAATGCCCCAAAATTCTGTGCCGCCTAATCCGTCTTTAGCAGTATATTCTGTTAAAGTTTTTCCATCATATTTGCAAATGCCGTATTTCATCGTAAACCATATATTTCCAGCTTTGTCTTCTGCTATACCTCCTGCATAGTTCTCTCCTAAAAGTTCTTTTTCTGCAATATTAGTAATTGCTTTTCCATCATAGCGAAAAACACCCTTATTTGAAGAAGCAAACCAAATATTGCCATTTTTATCTTCCATGATACCCGTAACATTGATAGGAGAAAGCTGTTGAAATAATGAAAAACTATCCGCAGCGGGGTCATATCGATAAACGCCGCCATGTGTGCCTACCCAAATAGCACCCGATTTATCCACGACGATGCCTTTTCGAGTTATATCTATATGATTCAATCCATCCTTTTGATTATAATTTTTAAAGGTTTTCCCATCATATTTATAAACGCCTTGGTCTGTACCAAACCAAAGATTACCATTTTTATCTTCATTAATGGCATAAACAGTATTGTTAATAAAACCATCAGGATTAGAAAAGTAAGTCAACGTTTTTTCATCATACCGCACTACGCCTTCGCCTATAGTTCCAAACCATAAATGCCCTTTAGAGTCCTGAAAAATACTTCGGATATATTGACTGACTAAGGTCGTGTCAAAATCGGGAGCCATAGGCGCTGCCTTAAAGTTTTTTATGACTGCTGGACTTGGTTTGGAAGTGTTTGGGTCTTTAGCTGTGTTTGTTTTTTCTTGTCCGTTGCAAGATGTAATAAAAATGAATAGCAATAGCACGTAATAAAATTGTTTAAAAAAGTGGTACTTAGTCATTTATGATTGATTTTATTGATTTTAAAAGTTTATTATTGCTTATGCACGTCCTTTGAAAAATCAGTAAAAGTGTGCCCATCATATCTAAAAAGTCGCCCATATCTACCACCAAACCAAAGGTGACCTTCTTTATCTTCTGCACTACAAAAAATATCATTGTCTTCCAGACCATCTTTCGGTGCAAAGTTGCTAAAAGTTTTCCCATCATAACGACAAACACCACCGTTTTCAGTACCGAACTTAACCGTACTTCCGAACCAAAGAACGCCCATTTTATCTTCTAAAATACAATAAATATTATTATTGCATAGACCCTCTTTTTTTGAAAAATTAGTGAAAATTGCCTGTCCATCAGCTCGGAACTTCCCATCAAAACGGCACACGCCTTTATCCCTTGTACCTACCCAAATACTGCCGTTTTTATCTTCTCTAATACTTGCAATCATATAATCGCTAATGCCACTTTGATTTGTAAAACTGGTAATAGGTTGATTATCAGAACGATACACGCCTCCGTTGCTCCAAGAGCCGACCCAAATATGCTCTGTTTTATCTTCTAAAATACATTTGATAACTTGTGAAGATAAATAATTGGTAAAAATTTTGCCATCGTACCGAATAACACCCCCCTCAGTACCAAACCAAATATTGCCCGTTTTATCTTCCATTATACAAAAAATGGTAAGGCTGAACAGACCTTGCTTCATGTCAAAATCAGTAAATTTTTTTCCATCATAGCGACAGATGCCGCCATCTGAGCAGAACCATAAACGCCCTGTTTTGTCTTCTAAAATAGAACCAACGTCATTATTGCAAAGCCCGTCTTTTGTTGTAAAATTGGTAAAGACTTTCCCATCGTAGCGATAGACACCGTCCCCTCCTGTTACCCCAAACCAAAGGTTTCCGGCTTTATCCTTTAAAATACATTGAACAATATCAGAAGATCCATAAGCAGGGGTTTTGCTTTTTATTTTTAACGGTGTTTGATTTTGTCCATTGCAAGACGTGATAAAAACGAGTAGTAATAACAGAGAATAGAGTTGTTGATAAAAGTTATACTTTGTCATTTATGATTGATTTTAGAATGAAGCAAAACTACCGTAAGCAGCCAGTAAATGCCTAAAAATATGTGTAAAAGAGTGTAATAGAATTGTAAATCATAAAGAAGAGGAGGATTTTTAATTAAAAACGGTGCGATACTGATAGGGTGTTTCTATCTGTACGTTTAATGTGGTGAAATATTTTACTAATTATGCGCATGGATATGTAGGTATTGTTATTTTTGGGGTGTAGTGCAATTGGGTCATTTTACTGGGGAAATTATACCCCTCAGTATTTTACATAAAAAATTGAATTTCAATGAAAAACATAATCAGACTAACCGCTTTACTCCTCGTTTCTTTCACTCTTTTTTCTTCTACAACCAAAGAAAGCAAGAAAAAACCACACATCGTCTTCGTGATGGGCGATGAAGAATACCGCTCGGAAGAAAGTATGCCCATGCTCGGCAGAATTTTGCAGCGTGAATTGGGTGCAAAAATCAGCTTGTGCTTTCCATTGGACAGTTCAGGTTTTATAAATCCGAATGTCAATAATAATATTGTCGGTTTGGAGGCTTTAAAAACGGCGGATTTGATGGTCGTTTTTACCCGTTGGCGAGAACTGCCGAAAAGCCAAGCCAAATTCATAACGGATTATGCCGAATCTGGCAAACCCATAGTGGGCTTTCGCACCGCAACCCACACCTTTAAGTACAATAAAGATAAGTACAATAAAGACACGTCCATGTTTTACCTCAATGATGCATGGCCAGCCAAAGTTTATGGGCAACAATGGATAACGCATCATGGTCATTTTGGCGATAATGAAACGCCTTTAACATCGGTTTATCTCAAAGGTGCAACCAATACGCCTATTTTAAATGGCGTGCAACCGTTTCAAGCGTATTCATGGCTCTATCATGTGGATGGTGGCAAATGGAAACTCAATGGCGATTGCACAACATTTTTGGAAGGGAAAGCTTTAAAGACTTCGCACGAAAAGGAATTAGACCAATATCCGCTCACAAACCCTGTCGCTTGGACAAAATCCTACGCCACCAAAAGCGGTAAATCGGCTCGTGTCTTTTTCACAACTTTGGGTCATCCGTTTGATTTTAAAGAAACTTCTATGCGCAAATTGGCCCTCAATGGCATTTATTGGGCATTGGGTTATGAATCTAAAATACCAAAAACAGGTGTCAATGCCGATGTTGTAGGGGAATACAATCCCAGTGAATCTGGATTTGGGGAAAAGTTTAAAAAAGGGGTGAAGCCTTTTATGATAGGGAGATGAAGATTTTGTCGTCTTATAATAAAGATTACGTAGAGGAAGCCTTGTTTTAAAATATTATCAATAATGATATGAAGCGGAGAAACGTATTAAAAGCAATGACAGTGGGTTCGGTAGTGCCTTCGGTTTTTAATTCTGAAAAGGCAGAAGGGGCACATCCCTTTCATGCCGAACCGAAGAAAAAGGTATTGATGCAAGTCGGCTGTCAATCGGGCGGTACGACGATTGAAAACCTTGAATTCAAAGCTCGTCATGGTGTTTTTAATATTGACGGCGGTGCACCCAAAACCATTACAGGCAAGGGGTGGGATTTGGAGGATTCTTTAAAAAAGCGAGAGGCTTGTGAAAAATACGGAATTAGTTTGGATGCTTATCACTGGCCCCTCAGTTCAGCGGGTATTGATAAGCAGGAATATCCGAATATTATGCTCGGTAAAAGCCCTGAACGCGATAGAGAAATCGAGATTTTACAACAAATGATTGAAGTGGCTGGTAAAACGGGCATTAAAGTCTTAAATTATAATACCACCATTTTACCCGTTTTGAGAACTGGCAGAACGCTCGACCCAAAGCGCGGCAACACCGAATACACCACATGGAATTATGCAGAAGCCGCTCAAAAAAACGAAGCAAAAACCATCGCGGGAGATGTTTCGGTTGACCAAATGTTTGAGCGCATTACTTATATGCTCGACCGTTGTCTACCTGTTGCTGCCGAATATAAGGTAAAATTAGCCAATCACATCGCCGATCCGCCCATTCCTGCGCCCTATAAAGGTATTATGCGTTGGAACAGTCCCGATGTTTTTGAAGGCATAAAACGTTTTGCAAAACTGTATGATAACCCTTATCACGGCTTCAATTTTTGCATAGGTTCCATCGCCGAAGGTTTGAAAGATCCTAAAAATGATATTTTTCCAATCATCAAATGGGTGGGTGAAAGAAATCAAATTTTCAATGTACATTTACGGAACATCAAAGGCGGTTTTAATAATTTTCAAGAAGTATATCCTGATAATGGTGAAATGAATTTTTTGCACGTTGTCCGTGCCTTGCGCGATGTCGGCTTTTCGGGTATGGTGATGCCCGACCACGTACCACATCACCACGATTCGGCGGCTCATTTGCAATCGTTCTCATTTTGTTATGGATATATTAAAGGGTTAATACAAGCGGTAAGTGATGAAGCATAAATAATGATGAAAATACTCATAGCAGCTGATAGTTTCAAAGATGCGCTCGATACGTTCAGCGTATGCAAAGCAATTCAGAGCGGCATCATTGCGGCTTTGCCTGATGCACATATCGTTGAATTACCCCTTTCTGATGGTGGCGAAGGCTTATCGGATATTGCTGCCCATTATTTTGATTTGCAACGAATTGAAGTAGAAACCTGCGACCCACTTTTCAGAAAACACACTGCCACTTACGGTTTAAGCCATGACAATACCACCGCTTTTATTGAAATGGCACAAGCCGCAGGGCTGCAATTATTGAAAAATGAAGAGCGCAACCCTCTCAAAACGACAACTTATGGCGTGGGTTTGATGATTGAAAATGCCCTTAAAAATGGCGCAAAACGCGTTATCATTGGTCTCGGTGGTTCAGCCACAAATGATGCGGGAATTGGCATGGCAGCCGCTTTAGGTTGGCAGTTTTTGGATAAAAATGGAGAAAACGTATCACCGATTGGAGGAAATTTAATTAAAATTGAAAAAGCGATACCCCCTCAGTATAATGATGTCGGAATTGGGATTTCGGAGAATCAAGAGAATTCCACATCTAATATCGCTTTTGAAGCAATTTGTGATGTTAAAAACCCGCTTTTCGGTAAAAATGGTGCAGCATATATTTTTGCCAAACAAAAAGGTGCAACAGAACAGGACATTGAAACGCTCGATAAAGGTTTAAAACATTTTGCTAAAATCATCGGTGAAGATGCGGGTATTCAAGGGGCGGGCGCGGCGGGCGGTTTGGGGTTTGGTTGCCTCTATGCCTTGAATGCGGTGATGAAACGCGGCATTGATTCCGTCTTAGATTGGGCACATTTTGACGAACACGCCGCCGATGCAGATTATATTTTTACGGGCGAAGGACGACTCGATGCCCAAACGTTGCAAGGCAAACTCATTGCAGGCATAACAGAACGGGCGAAAGGAAAACCCATTATTGCGCTTTGTGGCTCATTGGACTTACCCCCTCAGTATTTGAATGATTTAGGACTAAAATCCGCCTTTTCAATTACCCCAAAACCGTGTAACTTAGCAGAAGCATTGGCAGAAACAGCAAAAAATTTAGAAAATACGGCTTTTAATATTGCGAGGCTTTTGGGTTAAAACTTCCCATCCCAAAAGCGCGCGATGAAAAGTTTAGACATCAATTTTAATAAAACAAAATGAAAAATTTAAAAAAACGCCTTAAACAAGGCGAAACCCTTAACGGCTGTTGGCTCAATCTCGGAAGCCCTTTGACGGCTGAAATAGTCGGACAAGCCGGATTTGATTGGGTATTAATTGACCTTGAACATGGGGCAGGGGTTGAAAAAGATGTATTGGCGCAATTACAGGCTTTGGGCAATTCCCCCTCTGCGGTTTTAGTGAGGGTTGAAAGTGCCGAATCGCCCCGCATATCCCGCATATTGGATATGGGTGCCGAAGGCATTATGTGCCCCAAAGTGGACAATGCATTGGAAGCTAAAAAGGTCATCAACGGTTTGCATTATCCGCCTTTTGGCAATCGAGGCGTGGCGAAAATGGTGCGCGCAACGCAATTTGGGTCAAATTTTAATACTTATTACGATGAATCAATAGACAATATCCTCGGCATTGTTCAGATTGAAACTTTAGAAGCCCTCGATAATTTAGATGCCATCGCTGCCGTAGAAGGCGTTGATATTCTTTTCATTGGTCCCGCCGATTTATCCATGGCAATGGGCATTTTTGGACAATTTGAACACCCGCGGTTTGTAGATGCTTTGAATAAAATTGTTGAAGCGGCTCAAAAAGCGAATAAAGCCATCGGCATTTTAATTTTTAATACCGAGGATTACGATAAATATCACAGTATGGGTATTAAATTCATAGCCTGTGGCTCAGATGCTACTTTTGTAGCCGAAGGTGCCAGGGTTATGGCTAAAAAGCTAAATAGTTTTAAATAAAACAAACGAAAAACGAACTTTAATCAAATGGATATCGGACGCC
>JANPHO010000349.1:0-4109 GCA_031424515.1 Saprospiraceae bacterium | reverse complement strand
GCAAAAACAGAATTATATTACAGCAAAGGGAAGCAATGTCGTTTAAACTTAATTTTTGGCGAAAATTTAAAGTATTCATTAGATAAGTCAATATTACCCAAATGTGATTGCAATTTTTATAAAGACAAGTTTTGTATGATTGTGTACGATAGTACAGATTTTGAAAACTCACATCTTTTAATTAATGACCAAGATTATTATCGATATGGCTTATATGTACCTGATAGTTTAGCTTGGATAGTAAACTGCCAGTGAATAAGATTAGTACAATAATAGTAAGCTGGATTTTGTGAAATGAAATTGATATTTTGAATTTCTTTCTCTAATTTTGGATTAAAATTAGAGACTTAATTTAACGAAGTTAAGGGCGATGTATAATGAACATTCCGAAAATATTAACGAAATTTCAGACGATTTTCAAGCAAAATTAATCGAAAATTGGCAAAATACTGAGGGGGTAATAATCAATATCGAATAGGGAATATCAATTTATGAAGCTATTAGTGACTGCACCCATAACCTCATAAATCAATATTCTTCATTCATTATTAATCACAGCCTCCAACCCGCTCTATATTCTCTTTTCACAAATTGGTTGGCTCCTTCGAAATTTGTAATTTTCATATTGGGGCCATCCCATAAAAGTTTTTTCTGACCCGGATATTCATAGCCACCACCTTTTCGCTCTTCTCTAATATTTTGACTGCGAATGGCCAAATTACCCATAATTACCGTTTCAGTCAAAGGTCCCGAATAATCAAAGGAAGAGGTTAAAGCTTTGTGTTCAGCACTATTAAAACCTGCTTTACACGCCTCAGCCCATTTTGCTTGATGCCCAAAATCATCCTTTGTCAAGTCAGAATTGCTTAAAATTGCAGGCATTTCCATCTTTTCACCATTGAATTTATAGACTTTACCAAACCAACCGAATAAGCCACAGGTGATAATGCCTTTTGTGCCAATCATTATGACACCGCCATCCTCATTGCCTATTTTATCATCGGCAGGAATAATGGAAGGGCGAGCAGGTCTGATACCACCATCCGACCATGAAAGCACCACTTCGGATTTGTTTTTAACAGATTTAGGGAATTTCATAGTCACCGAGGAAGATGGTGGGCAACTATCAGGTAAATATTCAGGCACCCAATCGCGGGTATAAATCGAACCAACGCTACATTCCACTTCAGTTGGGTAACCCAAACCTAAAACTCTAAAAGGTGGGTCAATCAAATGACAACCCATATCACCCAAAGCTCCCGTTCCAAAACTCCACCAACCGCGCCATTTGAAAGGGTGATAAGCAGGATGAAAATCAATCATCGGTGCGGGGCCAATCCAATTATCCCATAACATATCTTTTGGCAGAGCAGGCTTGTCCTTTGGAAGAGGGATGCCTTGAGGCCAAACAGGGCGATTTGTCCAAACATGCACCGTATGTACCGTACCAATAACTCCTTTATCAAACCAATTAGTCGAAAGATATTTTACAGCCTCACTCGACGAGCCTTGATTGCCCATTTGAGTCACTACTTTGGATTTTCGAGCCAATTCTGTTAAAAATCGAGCTTCAAAAATATCATGTGTCAAAGGCTTTTGAACATAAACATGCTTGCCCAATTGCATCGCAGGAGTCGCAATAACAGCGTGTGTATGGTCGGGGGTGGTAATTGTGAGCGCATCAATACTTTTTTCTTTATCTAAAAGTTCCCTAAAATCCCGATAACGCGCAGCTTTCGGAAATTTCTCCATCATTTTTTTTGAGCGGCCCCAATCTACATCGCAAATAGCAGCAATATTGTTTTTACCATTGTTCCAACTGCATGTAATATCCACTTCGCCTTTACCACCACCGCCGATGGCCGCAATATTAAGTTGGTCGCTCGGAGCAGTAAACCCTTTACCTAAAACATGACGAGGTACAATAAAAAAACTCCCTGCAGCTAAAGAGCTTTGTTGAAGAAATTTACGGCGTGTGATTTTCATAGTTTTTAGTTTTTCTTTTGACCCACGAATTTCCATAAAATGCCCATTTTAAGGGTATTTCAATGGAAATTCATAGATCAAAAGCTGTAAAAAGATAAAAATATGAGCGCATTTTGAGCCATCAGGCTCTGCGTTACTGAGGGGGTGTATCAACTTCCTAATTTCCAACCTTCTCTATATTCTCTTGAAACAAACTGGTTGGCAGGCTCAAAATTGGTGATTTTCATGGTTACTCCATCCCAAATGAGTTTTTTACGACCAGGATAGTCAAACCCACCCGCTTTACGTGCTTCACGCAAGCCGTAACTTCTAATCGCCAAATTACCCATTAAAATAGACTCTGTGAGCGGTCCTGAATAATCAAAAGAAGAAGTCAAAGCCTTGTGTTTTTCACTGTTAAAACCCGCTTTACAGGCTTCAGTCCAAGCGGCTTGATGCCCATGTTCTGGTAAAACAATAGCATTGGGGTCAGCCTTTGGCATCTCAATTTTTTCACCATTTTTCTTATAAATCCTTGGCGTAGCACCGTAAACACCGCAGGTCATAATGCCTTTACTGCCAATCATCAGAACACCATTATCGCCCGTTTCATCGCCCATAATATCATTGGCGGGGATTAATTCGGGGTGAAAAGGACGAATGCCGCCATCACTCCACGTCATAATCACTTGTTTTTTATTCTTTTTAGAAGGCGCAAATTTCAACTGTACACTCGACGAAGGCGGGCAACTATCAGGCAAATACTCAGGCGTCCAATCTTTTAAAAAGATAGAGCCTACACTGCACTCCACCTCTAAAGGATAACCCAAGCCTAAAACCCGATAAGGCGGATCCATCATGTGGCAAGCCATATCGCCCAAAGCTCCCGTTCCAAAATTCCACCAACCCCGCCATTTAAACGGATGATAACTTGGATGATAATCCACCATTGGAGCAGGCCCTACCCAAACATCCCATGCAATGTCTTTAGGTGGTGTAGGCTTATTGGTCGGTGAGGGAATACCTTGAGGCCAAACGGGACGATTAGTCCAAACGTGCACTTTCTCAACCGTTCCAATCAGACCTTTATCAAACCATTCAACCATTTGCTTTACACCCGCGCCCGATGCACCTTGATTACCCATTTGACTCACTATTTTATAGTTGCGAGCAGCCTCTGTAAGTGTACGAGCCTCTTTAATATTATGCGTCAGGGGTTTTTGAACATACACATGTTTACCCAATTGCATAGCTGTCATAGCAATCACAGCATGAGTATGGTCAGGTGTAGAAACCGTGACGGCATCAATGTCTTTTTGCTTATCGAACATTTCACGAAAATCTCTATATTTCACAGCATTTGGGAACTTAGTGATGCTTGAAGCGGCTTTTGACCAATCAACATCACAAATAGCTACTACATTATTTGCACCATTATTATAAGCATTGGCAATATCCGAAGTGCCTTTTCCACCTGCCCCGATAGCTGCAATATTGAGTTTATCGCTTGGAGCAACGAACCCTCTACCCAATACATGACGCGGAACAATAAAAAAACCACCCATAGCTACAGTGCCTTGTTTCAAAAATTTACGACGTGAAAGCTTCATATTTAATGATTTATGTTATTTAAAATACTTAATTTACAAATAAAATTTGCTGTTTGACAGCTAAATTAAAACATTCCATTTAATTAGTTTTAAAAATAGAAATTTCTTTTCATTCGACGTGATGAATAAAAAGAAATTAGATGAAATGGATTTTTTTTATTTAAAATGACGGGTATCGAAGTGACACTGGTTTGATTTTCACTAAAATCAAACCAGCATCACTTCCCTTTCCAATAGCTTCAAAGGGTTAATCAAAATCTTTTTAGATGTATTTTGGGGTTCACCTCGGCTTCATTTGCAAGTTACACGTGCGTTAATTATCTTCGCCTTTATGCCAAAGGTAAAACAGGAAAAAGAACGAGCGATTATTGAGCAACAAATCGTGAAACGAATTGAAACATTGGGGTTCAATGTCGAGCATCGTCCCGATTGGGGTGAGCACTTCTTTTTACTGAACAACGAAATTGGTATTGCCCTCGATTATTCTTATTTAAACTATAAACGAGAATATATTTTCAAAAACCCGCGCGACCA
>JANPHO010000348.1:0-26822 GCA_031424515.1 Saprospiraceae bacterium | reverse complement strand
TATCCACAATGCCGGGTTGGGCGGGTTCATCATGGTATTTTTACCGTTATATGGATGCTCATAACGATGCGACTTTTGCCTCAAAAGAAGCAGTGGATTATTGGCAACAAGTAGATTTGTATGTCGGTGGTACGGAACACGCTGTGGGTCACTTATTGTATTCTCGTTTTTGGAATTTATTCATGTATGATTTGGGGCTTGTGCCACATACTGAATACGCTAAAAAATTGGTAAATCAAGGGATGATTCAAGGGCGGACACTATGGCTAACCTTGAAAAATGGTCGTGAATTGCGGGTGCCCGTTGAGTTTGCGGATGAAAAAGACCGTTTGACAAAAGAGGCATATTTGAAAGTTATAAAGGTGGATAATCGTTTTGAAGGCATTGATACCGATAATGATATTGATTGGAAAAATGAAGATACAACTTATGTGACTTTGCGCCCCGAAGTTGAAAAAATGTCAAAATCGAAGTTCAATGTTGTCAATCCTGATGATATGGTGGCAAAATACGGCGCTGACTGCTTCCGTATGTACGAAATGTTTTTGGGTCCTTTGGAGGATTCTAAGCCGTGGAGTACAACGGGTATCACGGGCGTTCAAGGCTTTTTACGCAAATTATGGTCATTGTTTTATGACCTCAATACGGGTAAAAATCTTTTGGTGGATGGCGAACCGACTCCAGAAGAATTGAAAGTTTTACACGCATGTATCAAAAAGGTGAGTGCCGATATTGAAAACTTTTCTTTCAATACAGCCGTAGCAGGATTTATGATTTGTGTAAATGAATTAAAGTCCATGCGTTGTTCTAAACGATTGATTTTAAATGAGTTAGTCGTTTTAGTAGCCCCATTTGCACCTTTTATTGCCGAGGAATTATGGGAAGCATTGGGTCATAATACATCCGTTTTAGCGGCTACTTACCCTATTCACAATGAAGCATTTTTAATAGAAAATGAAGTCCTCTACCCTATTTCTATCAACGGTAAAAAGCGTGGAGAATACACATTTGCTGCCGATGCAAGCCCTGCGGATATTGAAAAAGTAGTGCGGGCTATGGAAGTGATTACGAAATGGTCAGAAGGTAAGGACATTAAGAAAGTGATTGTTGTGCCTGGTCGTATGGTGAATGTGGTGATATAAACCGTACCACCGCTTGAAGCGGTGGCACGGATAAACAGATAAAAATGTCTCTGTGTCAAAACAGAGGCATTTTTTTATTGAAAATACTGAGGGGTATAGAAATTCCCTTAACTTTACGATATCATTATTCATAAAATTCTAAATTTCCAAAATGAAAAAATTACTCTTTTCTCTCTGCATGATTGCCTTATTTTAAGTCGCTTTAAAAGCCCAATACACGCCTCAAATAGAAAAAGAACTTAATGCTAAAGTGGAAAAATTAGCCACTGATTTCAAGAAAAAATTGATCAAAGAACAAGAACAAACGTCTGGTTCTGATTTTTGGACAACTTTTAAAGTTGATACTTTTCGCATTGAAAGATATGTGGATTTGCGAATGGAAAAGGATTATTCCACGCAAGGGATGAATTTTGCCATGCGAGAAGGCGAAACTCGCTACGATAAGCTGCTCAATAATTATTACAAAATGCTGCTTCAAAAAATGAAAGCCGAGGATAAAAAATTACTCGTCGAAGCTCAAAAAGCATGGCTTGATTTTAGAGATAAAGAAATTAAACTGACATCTAAATTATTATCTCCAGAGTACACAGGCGGCGGCACTATGTACTCAAATATTTTAACAGGCAAGATATATCAACTTACTAAAGATCGGGTTTTAGAATTGGCTCGTCATCTGGATGAAAATTAAAACTAATTTTTTTCATAGTAAAATTCAGTTTTTTAAAGTAAAATACTGAGGGGTACAACAAAAAAAATTATAACATTTAAATAAAATATCTAATGCGTAATTTATTGATAATCAACAATTTATTACTTTTTAGCAACTTACTTTTGGGTCAAAACCAAGAGTTAGATATGAAATTGAAGAAAAAAATATTAAAATCAAAGAAAAAAATAGAAAGGGAGTGGTGTGAAGAAGGTATTAACTTAGCAATCAAGGATTATTCAAAAGGAATTAGAAAATTATACACTTGGGGAGATAGGTATTATGATAAAAATGATTCGCTTTTCATTCTCATATTAAAATCAGAATATGGAATTGTCTTAAAAGATTTAGGTTGTTCTCCTGATGGAGATGAAATATGCTATTCAGATTATATGTATGAAAAAATAGAAGCTGATAAAGGAAAGGATTTCTTCAAAAAAATTAGGGAACAAGTAAATCAAGCTCTAAGGTAATAATAGAGTTAACGTTTCTTATTAACAGGCTTCAATACCCTTCATCAAAATCCTTCCGTGCTTTCGGTTTCTCAAATCGCTTTTGGTTATAGCCTTGAGATTGTCCACGAGGGACGGAAAGGGAATTCCATGAAGTCGTTTTTAAGGCTTTTGCTAAAAAAACGATTTGCCCAACGTGATAAGGATAATGCGCCAATTGCCGATTTATGGCTTCTAAAACCGTCAAACCTTCATTTCGGATATATACAATTCTATCCAAATCATCATCCGTTAAGTTTTCTAAAGCGTTAAAAAGGCATTGCCAACCTTTTTCCCACATTGCCATAATTTCAGCTTTAGAATCCACTTCACCCTCAAATTCATTGTCTCTATTCCGCCATTCTTTTTCACCGTCTGACGTTAAAAAATCCGTCCACCGAGAGCGCATATTGCCTGATAAATGCTTGATAATCAAGGCAATAGAATTAGAATCTTCATTGAGTTGAACGTTCAATTGGTCTTCTTCTAATTGAGCAATGGCTTTTTCACCTAAGCTTTTATAATATTGAAAATTCCAGATGGCGTTTGAAATAAAACTTTTCATTGAATCAGATACTTAAATTGTGTCGCGTATTTTTCAGAATTTAAGTGCACAATATACATACCTTTAGCTAAATCTCCTTTTTGAATTTTTGTGATATTGCTATCTTTCAAATTTTGAGTTCTCACAACTTGACCATTCATGCTCGTAATTGTCATCAAAATATTTGAACCAAAATCACGGCTCACTTCCAGATACCCCTCAGTATAAACGGGGTTGGGATATACTTTTACAAAAGATTGGAAATCAACTATCTGTGTAGATATGAGTGATTGGATATTAAAACTCATATCCCGTATAGTAGCATCTATTTTGACGCCATTTCTGTAAGATATTATTTCAATGGCAATGGTGTAAAGTCCTGCTTTTTGAGGGTTTTTCCAGAGGAAAAGTCCCGTTTTTTCAGAAAAAGAAACGGTATTGCTATCACTTGGATTGACTTTATCAGGAAGATCATACTTACTTATAGATGTATTCAGTCCAGCTAATGGCGTTATCAAACGATAGGCGACACTGTCCCCTTCTGCATCAACGGCATCAGGTTTATATTCAAATATTCGCCCTACGTAACCACCATCCATAGGCGGAACATTGAGCGAAGGCGTTGTATTATATTTTTGTTGGGCTGTCTGTCCAACCAGCGTTATGGTCGTTTGGATGTGAAAAGCTACCGCGTCAGACATTGGGAAGTTCACGTTCAGAATCCCCCCGTTTCTATTTGGGTCAGTCATAGATACCGTGTAAGTACCGCCTACATCGTAAGTGTGCTCTTGGGCATAAAAGTTTTTCTTAAAATTGGTATCATCAAAAGGCACTTCTTGACTTCTCTGAACCACATCTGTTCTTTGGTCGCCCCAATTCATCGTCAATTGACTTCTATCGGAGGGATTTTTTGCTTTTAATGTGTAGGTTATAATGGTTGCTCTCACTGTTCGAGCACTTATTTGCTCCACTTTTATTTCGCCTGCATAATTGTGGGTTGCAGAAAGTTGAGCGGATAAAAAGCACGTAATGAGTAAAAATAAGTATTTCATCTCGTCAATTTTATGTGGTTAATTAATCGGGTTAATAGACACATAAAGTTATTCTTTAATCTACGAGAATGCAAAACTTTAACACATTAAGGCAGCTCCTTTAACACTGTTTTCAAACTATCAATCCAATGCGGAATTTCAATGCCAAAAGCCTCTTTTATTTTATTTTTATTTAAAACACTGAATGGCGGACGCTGTGCAGGTGTCGGATATTGCGAAGATTCAATCGGATTTACTTGACACTCGATGCCTCTTATTTCAAAAATGGCTTTTGTGAAATCGTACCAACTGGTCACGCCTTCATTGCTATAATGATAGACCCCCCTCAGTATTTGAGGATCAGATTCCTTATTTTCTATCTTTTTAATGATATTTAAAATGGCTTTTGCCAAATCACGAGCATTAGTAGGCGTACCAATTTGGTCAAAAACGACATTCAATGAAGGGCGTTCTTTACCCAATCGCAACATCGTTTTAGCAAAATTATGTCCATATACGCCATACACCCACGATGTGCGAATGACCAAGGCTTTTTCACAAAATTTCAAAGTAGCCAAATCTCCTCTCAGCTTCGTTTTAGCGTAAACTCCTTTCGGACTCACTCTATCCCCTTCTTTAAAAGGCGTATTTTGGGTATTATGATAGACATAATCCGTTGAAATATGAATCATCGTCGCTCCATGCGCTTGAGCGGCTTTGGCAAGGTTGCGTGCGCCGTTGACATTGATGCGGGTAGCCAATTTCACATCCGTTTCAGCTTTATCCACCGCCGTATAAGCCGCGCAGTTGATAACATACTGAGGGGTGTTCTTCGCAAAGAAGTTCATCACGGCTTTGGGTTTCGTGATGTCCAAATCCGCCACATCGGTATAAATAAATCTGAAATCAGGGTGGGTAAAAGCTAAAAAGCGAAATTCATTGCCTAATTGCCCTTGCGCGCCTGTGATGAGGATTGTCGGTTTTTCCATTTTGTGAATAACCGTGCCACCGCTTGAAGCGGTGGCACGGATTTTTTTTTAATAAAATTTCAAATGATTACCAAAAGTAGGATTGACCTTATCTTTTTCGGATAAAATGGCTTGAGAAAGGTCAAATTGCCAATCAATATTCAAAGCTGGGTCGTTGAATAAAACGCCACCTTCGCTCTCTTTTGAATAAAAATTATCGCATTTATAAAAGAATTCTGCCGTTTCGCTCAACACCAAAAAGCCGTGTGCGAATCCTCTGGGGATGTACAACTGCTTTTTATTTTCAGCACTTAAAAGAATGGACATGGATTGACCATAGGTGGGCGAGCCTTCGCGAATATCTACTACTACATCTATGACTTCTCCTTCAATGCAGCGCACCAATTTCGCTTGGGCATAAGCTCCGCGCTGATAATGCAGCCCCCTCAGTACACCGCGCGTAGAACGGCTTTGATTATCTTGTACAAAAATGGAATTGATGCCCGCTTTGCGAAAAACATCATAATTATAACTTTCAAAAAAATAGCCTCTATCATCACCCCACACTTTGGGTTCAAATATAAATAAGCCTTCGATTCCTGTTTCTGTGAACATACTTTAATTAGTTGTTGGTTTTTATATGGTGCTTAGTGCTTGGTTGTTAGTGCTTGGTAAAAACTACCAAGTATTAACAGCCATGCACTAAGCACTAAAATCATTTTTCTCTAAAGATAAGCGCAATAGGCACGCCAACTAAATCAAAACGCTTACGCAAATCATTTTCCAAATATCTTTTATAGTTATCTGGTACGTGTTTAGGGTGATTACAGAACATCACAAAACCGGGGTAATGTAATGGCAACTGTGTCATATATTTTATTTTAATCAAATGTCCTCTATGCGCTGGCGGCGTATTCTTAGCAACGGCTTCTTCAAGCCATTCATTTAATACGGACGTTTTGATTTTCTGTTTTCTATTTTCGGCAACTTCTATCGCAACTTCCACAGCTTTTAAAATACGTTGCTTCTCGGTAGCTGAAATAAAAATAATTGGTAAATCATCGAAAGGAGCTACTCTACGCTTGATTTCTGCCTCAAAATCACGGGCTGTATTGGTTTCCTTTTCAACTAAATCCCATTTATTGACCAATATAATGATGCCTTTATGACGCTCCTTGGCTAATTTGAAAATAGCCATATCTTGCGCTTCTATGCCAGTTTGGGCGTCAATCATCAAAATAGCCACATCACATTGCTCAATGGCTTGAATAGCCCGCATGACAGAATAAAACTCTAAATTCTCATGCACTTTCGCCTTTTTACGAATACCCGCCGTGTCAACTATGATAAATTCTTTTCCAAATTTGTTATAATGAGTATGAATCGGGTCACGCGTTGTACCTGCTATATCTGTTACGATATTGCGGTCTTCATCCAAAAGCGAATTGACAAAAGAAGATTTTCCTACATTCGGCTGTCCTACAATGGCAATTTTAGGTAAATCCGTTTCAAGTGGTACATATTCCTCTACTTGCTCGACTACAGCATCCAAAAGTTCTCCCGAACCTGAGCCCGACATAGCAGAAATAAAAAAGACATTTTCAAAGCCCATGCTCCAAAACTCATTGGCTTCCAACATTCTTTGTCCATTATCCACCTTATTAACTACTAAAAAGATAGGTTTTTTGGAACGACGGAGGAGATTGGCTACTTCCTCATCCAAGTCGGTGATGCCCGTGGTGGTATCCACCATGAATAAAATCACTGAGGCTTCCTGAATGGCTAATTTCACTTGGGAGCGAATAGCTGCTTCAAAAATATCTTCAGAGCCTTGAACGAAGCCGCCAGTATCAACCACAATGAATTTTTTACCGTTCCAATCAGTCATGCCATATTTTCTATCGCGCGTGACACCAGATTCGTTGTCCACGATGGCTTCTCTTTCACCTACCAAACGATTATAAAATGTAGATTTACCCACGTTGGGGCGACCTACTATTGCTACAATATTTCCCATTTTATTGATTCAAAAATATAAAAAAGATGTACACAGAGATTCAATGAATACTCCATGAATTTTAAAAACGGCGCAAAAGTACAGATTTTTTCCTAAAAGTGGTGAGATACTGAGGGGTATATATCAGAATGGCGGAAATTAATTTAAAATAAAAAAACCGTCTCGGACGTGAGACGGTTCCAAAACAACAAATTATAATCACATGAACTTTCAAAACCAAGATAATTGGAGGACTAAACCTCATTGAAAAACAGGTCAAAGGTATTTAGCTTTTTATTAAAATGCAAATAATTAAGGCAACCTTAGATAGAATTACAATGCTCTTATTCACATAACAAAATACACTTTTCATAAGATACTCAAAATCAATTATTTATGCTGCTGAAATAGACAACCCAAATCATAAAACAATATAATTGGATATATTTGTCATATTTTTGTGACATTTGCAAAATGAATGTTTAAACAATCATCAAGTTATTTTAAAGTTTTTATTGGTATTTATTCAAATGATTTATATTTTAGAGCAACTTAAATATACCTGTATTTTGAATACAGTAAATTATTACCTTGCATTAAAATTTCAATAAAAACTTAAAAACAGATTGCCAATATTTTTTGCCAAATAACCACTTTATAAATTATGTCCTATAAAAGTATTTATGTTGCTGCTACATCACAGCATGTAGGTAAAACCACTTCAACACTCGGATTAGTGTCCGCTTTTAGAAATAAAGGCATCAATATTGGCTATTGCAAGCCCGTGGGTCAAAAGTATGTCATGCACAATCAGATGCAGGTGGATAAAGATGTGGTTCTCTTTGCGGATTTATTGGATTTTGAGCCCAATCCTGCCATTCATAGCCCTGTGATATTGGGCCCCGGAGCCACCACGGATTATCTTGACCACCCCGAAAATTATCATTATGCCTCTAATATTCAACACGCCACCAAAATACTGAGGGGTCAACACGACCTTATACTTTTTGAAGGAACTGGTCATCCCGGGGTGGGTGCTGTCGTCGAAATGTCCAATGGAGATGTGGCTCAGTTGACGGATTCGGGTGTTATCATGGTTGCAGAGGGTGGTATTGGCAGCACAATTGACCAATTGAGCATGTGTATGGAAAAGTTTTATGCTCGAAACGTTCCCGTTATTGGCGTTATTTTAAATAAAGTTATGGAGGATAAACGGGAAAAAGTAGAGTATTACGTCTCAAAATGGTTGGACAAATTAGATATTCCTCTATTAGGAACCATGCCTTTCGATAAAATGATGGGGTTTCCGCTACTCCACTCCGTGATGGAAAGCGTGAAAGGCAATACCATTTACAATGCCGATAAACTCTATAATATGGTCGAAGGATTCATCGCGGGTTCTTTGATTTCAGCCGATGAATTGGAAGGGAAAAGTGAAAATCTTCTACTCGTGGTGGGTGTTACGCGCTTGGATTTAGCGATTGAAGATATTAAAAAAGTCATGGAAGATTTAGGTTGGGAAAATCCGCCTTTTTCTGGAATAGTGGCAACGGGTTATGGTGCATTGAGCCAAAGTACGATAGATTTTGTGCAAAAGTACCGCATTCCATTAATTCACACTATGCTTGAAACTTACGGAGCAGTCGTGAAAATAGCTCGAATAGAAGTAAAAATAAATCAGCAAACGCCTTGGAAAGTCAAACGGGCAATTGAAATGATTGAAAATAATGTCAATCTGGATTTAATTCTTGAAAAATCTAAAATTTAAATAAAATGAAACAATACACCATTTTCGCATTGGATTACACCGATGAAGATGCTATAAACCGCCGTTTAGCCGTTCGTCCAACCCATTTACATGGTGCATCAGCCCTCAAAAAAGCGGGCAATTTAGTCATGGGCGGCGCCCTACTTGATGAAACAGGTAAAATGATTGGCTCAAATATGATAGTGCAATTCGAGACTGAGGAGGAATTTCAAGCTTATTTAAAAATCGAACCTTACATAACGGGTAAAGTTTGGGATAAAATCACAATTTACCCTTTCAGAATGGCCACCGTTGAATGATAAAACAGTTTTTTATTGGCTATTTCTATATTTCAACCGCAAAACTGAGGCAACTATTAAAACGAGCAGGCACAATTCCGATAATAGTTTTTCGGCATCAATAAAATCAACTGGTCTATCTTTCAAGAGCGGATCCATCACTATGCCATGAATTAAAAAAAGAGGTGTCACCGCTAAGGAGATAAAATGAATATTTTTCCACAAACGAAAACCCATTCGCTTTTTGATAACTTTTTGAGTCGTTATCACCACTATCAGAATGGCATACATGGATATAACGCCTAAAGCAACAAACAGAGCTTGATGCGGTGCGCCCCAAGGTAAGAGGATATTTGATAGCTCAAATTTTGTACTTTTATCGAATAATAGTAAGAGTGGATGGGCTAATATAAGCGCCAAAGCGACATAAGCAGTCCAATTGTGTAAGTCGTATATATCCCATTTTTTAATAAAATCAGGCAGTTTTTGCCAATAAATACTTCTTTGATAATTCG
Organism: Saprospiraceae bacterium; assembly: GCA_031424515.1. GTDB lineage: Bacteria > Bacteroidota > Bacteroidia > Chitinophagales > Saprospiraceae > JAAFJT01. The sequence goes on along the minus strand of JANPHO010000348.1, from coordinate 17,383 downwards.
TACTTATCATCATTCCCATCAAAACATTAGCGGTCAAAACACAAGCCGCGATAAGCCCTAAAGCCGAAGAAATATCCAAAACACTCAATTCCATATTACAATTTTTAAAAATACAACTTAAAAACGGGGAATAAATCTTAAATTTGTTTCACAAAGTAAAGTAGAACTTCCAATAAATTGAAGTTTTCAGCCGAACCGACACAAAATCTCGATAATTAGCAACCACCCATAAATGAATTTTGACCAAATAATAACCGTAACCTTTACCCTTTTTGCCATTATTGATATGCTGGGGAATATACCTATTCTCATTTCACTGAAAGAAAAAATTGGTGAAATAGAAGCCGGAAAAGCCACAATTGTAGCGGGCTTTTTAATGTTCGGTTTTATGTTTATTGGTGAGCGTTTTTTAGGCGTATTGGGCGTGGATTTGAAATCATTTGCCCTGGCTGGTTCCATCCTCATCTTCATTATGGGCTTAGAAATGACGCTCGGCATTGACATTTTTCAATCCGATGACGAAATCAAAACGGGCAGTATCGTCCCGGTTGCTTTTCCACTTTTAGCGGGCTCGGGTACATTGACAACCATTATGTCATTGAAAACAGAATACGATAATTGGACACTTTTTATGGGTATTTCACTTAATTTAATAATCATTTACATTGCCATTCGTTTGCTCAATCCCATTGAAAAACTATTGGGTAGAGGTGGGTTATTGGTAGTGCGTAAATTCATGGGCGTCATACTTTTGGCCATTGCCGTTAAAATTTTTAAAGCAAATCTGTCGTTTTAAGTAAAAAATTAAAAAATACTGAGGGGTGATTCAAACTCAACCAAACTTGGCATTAGATTTTCGATAGAGATGAATTAGAACGTAACTTCCAATTTTTTTACCATAAAACTAAAGAAAATGACTCGTATCCGATTGGCTCTTCTCCTCTCTTTTTGTGCGCTTTTCAATAATGCGCACGCTCAAAAATCAATAAATCTTAAAAAAGTAATTGAATTGCAAATGCCAGAAGGCGATGGCAATAACGGAGCGAGTGTAGCGTGGCATCCACAACAAAAAAAATATTATGCCTCGTTTGCAGGCAACGCCACTTATCCACTTGCTGTATTTTCAGAGAATGGCAAACGCCTTTCAGCGAATGACTTAGCGGCAGGTTTTGATGTGAGGGGCTTATGGTACGACCCAACTCAAAAGGCAATTTGTGGCAATGCATACGCTGAAAATGGTTGGTTTATGCTTGTGCTCGATGACAAAGGCATCCCTCAGTCGGCTGAAAATATTGTTGCTGAAATGATGCAACCCGAAGAAAATTCAGTGGGATTAATGGAGCTAACCGACCAAGCCGTCTGTTTTTTACAAGGTCAAGAACTCAAAATTTACAAGAGTAAAGACCCAAATATGAAAGAAAGCTACCGAATTTACGCGGGTAAAAAAGTAAAACCAGAGCACTCAAACGATGAAGATGAAGCGGATAAAAGCCTGCTTCCTGAACAATATAATTTGAATGTAGCGGTTTATACTTCACAAAAGCATGCTGAATTCGGCTTATTGAATGTTTCAGAGCAACAAATTGAGCTACATGATAAGGATTCTGGTTTGTTATCTCAAATCCTACATTTACCCGAAGAAGCATCTTTGAACGAAATGTTCAATTTTGCTTATGCCAACGGTATTTATTGGCTTTTTGATAAAGAGAACCGCAAGTGGGTAGGATATAAGTAGGCGTTTAGAAATAATCGATAATTTCTGTCGGGCTTAAAATTGTAGAAAATACGGAGCAAAGCGGAGAATTTTCTATAATTTTGAGAACCGACTTAAAAAAGAAATTGTCGGTTATTTTAGCCCAACTACTTATATAAACATTTACATATCAAAATGTGTTTTAAAAATCTGGAATATCACATTTTTTGGTCTTGTATTTGCCTTGAGTGAATATCATAAATTATAAAAGAGAGTGTTAAATATCCATTAAATCTGGGAAGAATAGATATAAAATTCCACAGATTGATTTAATTTTACGCTCGGAAACCAAAACGATTATTTTTTCAATCTTACTAAGTCATTGATTATCAAATGTTTAAGAAATTTAAAATCACCCAAATCAAAGCAATCCCCCTCAGTATCGTATTCATTTTATTCTTTATAACAGCGCACGCGCAGTATTCAGTACATAATAACATATCAGGTCATCAGCGTATTTTCATTCAAAAAATGAATGAAGTCCAGCCGACTGTCATGGCAGATGGTGTACTCAAATTTGGTAAAACATTCCTTGGCGATGCTTATCCAAAAGCCAAAAAAGCCGCAGTGCGTCAATCAGACGGTACCCGTCAGTATTTATCAACTTCCAATGAGGAATTGGATGTGAATTTGACCCAATTCAACTGCGTGACTTTCGTGGAAAACATGATTGCCCTCACACAAACGCGACTTTCATCTAATCCTAATTTTGAATATTTCAAGCAAAATTTGGCTAATATTCGCTACAGGAACGGTGTAATTGATTATACATCTCGCTTACATTATTTTTCGGATTGGTTGTATGAAAATGAAAAAAGAGGCATTTTGACCAATATCACGCAAGAAATAGGCGGTCAACCTTTCAATAAAAATGTGAGTTACCTCAGCTCAAGTAAAAATGTATTGACAAAAAATAAGTCCAATTACACGACATTTGTCAGTATGAAAAAGGTAGAGAAAGAAATTTCTTCTCGCCCTAAATACTTCATTCCCAAAGACAGGATTTCGGAAGTTGAATCAAAAATAAAAAATGGCGATATTATCGGCATCACCAACCGGTTAGAAGGCATGGATATGGCACACACAGGCTTCGCTATTTGGCGCAATGGTCAGCTTTATTTGATGCACGCTTCATCACAATACCACCGAGTAGTCATTTCAAGCAAGCCCCTAAAAGATTATTTAGCGGGCAATAAATTACAAACGGGGATTATGGTGGGTCGTTTGAATTAATTTCAAAAGCCCCTTTTAATATAAAAGAAGCCCAATTGAGTCTTGAATGACTTGATTGGGCTTTGTTTTATTTAAAATCTTAATCTCAACTCGCTCAAAAGTGAACTTAAGAACCTGTTTAAATTTTTTAACATTAAAAATTTGCAATAGTCGTGAATATAATTTTACTTTGTATTTCAAAGTACTTTATATAATCAATAAGCCTTATCAAAATGGAATTAGAAAATAATATCCCTGCATCTGAAATAAAACCCAATTTACAAGATGTAGAGCAGACCTTACAACAGCCCCTCACAGGCTTTCAACGCTTTTTGTTTCCACTCAAAGACCAGTATTTTACAATTGGATTAGTTTTCATTGCCCTTTCAATCATGTCATTTATAGCTACCGAAAATACATCGACTTGGATGGATATATTTTCCTATTGCTTTGTTTTTTGCTTCGGGCTATCGTTGTTATATGCTTTCATTTTATGGCAAGCAGGGCGTCTAAAATGGATTTTTGCTTCCAAAGCAGAACATTATTCCACCTCGATGCTCTATCTTGTATTATGGCTAATCAGCTGTTTTGCGTTGAATCGGACGCTCACTATTTTTAATGAAGCAGCGGATTGGTGGTCAGCGATGATAGTCACTTCCTCCACCGCTTGCATCGCTTATGGGTGGCGAAATCAGATGAGTTACGTCGAAAAAAGCATTTTATACGCATTTTTAGGCGTCGCAACCTTTGTTTTCATATATTTCACTTTGACACTATTGCCAGTAACTTTAATTGGTAGCATCGTCGCGTGGTTCTTTGGCATATCCTTACACGCGTGGGTTCCCTTCGTTTTCGCTGTTTATTTGGGCTTTATACTGAGGGGGGGCTGGTTAGAACACAAAGCCAATAGAATAGGCATGAGCATAGGCATCCTTCTCCCGATTGTCGCATTGGGGATATTTTCTGTTGCTTGGAAAAGCAGAATAAATAGCATCAAAAAAATTCAAGACTTAAGTCATTTTGAAGGAAATACGGCGTTGCCAAACGCCATTCTTCTCAGCCAACAACTACCAAAAGACATGGTCACGGAGCGTATTTTAAAAAGCGATTTGGTATATCCCATCTTTAAACCCCATGGCGATATTTTTAGCACCACTTCCATTTTTAGCCGAGGCGGTATGTTTGAAAACCAACAGCGTTTTGACCCCTTCGTGCACACTGCAAGTATTTTTACGCACGTCCCCGAAATGGATTATAACGAACGCATCCAAATATTTAAAGCCGTTTATGGTCAGCGGCATTTAGCCAACGACCAATTGTGGTCAGGCAAAAATCTTTACACGGATTTTATTGAAACTAAAACCGAGATAGATGCGCCCAATCGTTTGGCTTACACCGAAAAGGTATTGACTATTAAAAATAATACCATTGGCGACCCCAATAATCAAGGTGAAGCCATCTATACCTTTATGTTGCCCGAGGGTTCAGTAGTCTCCTCGCTGTCACTTTGGGTCAATGGCGTAGAAGAAAAAGCACTTTTCACAACCCGCTCTAAAGCGGATAGTGCTTACCGAACCATCGTCGGTCAGGAAAGAAGAGACCCCTCAGTAGTTCACTGGCAAGAGGGGAATCAGGTGACAGTAAGGGTGTTTCCAATTCAGCCCAATCTACCACGCCGTTTCAAAATAGGTGTCACCTCTCCCTTGCGCTTTGAAAATGCCAAATTGTACTACGAAAATATCAATTTTGAAGGTCCTTCATTAGATAATGCCAAGGAAAGTATTGGTTTTAAAATATTGGGCAACTCCGCTAAATTAGAAAACGCACCCGTTGGTTTTAAAAGCCAAAACGATAGTGCAAGCTACCTTGGCAGCTATCTACCGCAGTGGGAAATTGTACTTAACGCACCCAATATTTCAAATGCTGTTTTCAGTTTTAATGAAAAAACCTATAAAATCGAACCTTTTTCACTTGAAAAACAAGCGTTCAACGCTGAAAATATCTATTTAGACATAAATGAAGCGTGGACTATTGATGAGTGCAACACCATTTTAAAAGCCATTCAAAACAAGTCCGCTTGGATATTTGATGATACCAAAATGGTGCAGTTGACACCTTCCAATGCCAGTGCCTACTTCTCAAAACTGACTGAATATCGTTTTTCATTGTTCCCTTTTCACAAAATCGAGCAACCTGAAAAGGCACTTATCATCACTAAAAGCAATCAGCCAAGTCCCAATTTGGATGATTTGAAAAAGAGCCGATTTGCGGAAAGTGTTAAAAACCAGCTCCATAACACCGAGCCATTTAAAGTTTTCAATATTGGTAATAATACTTCAGCCTATCAAAAAACATTCAAAGAACTGCGCATCAGCCACCTTGTTAACGGCAGCGTGGACGAATTGATTGAGAATTTAACTAAAAATGAATTTTATAAATATCCAGAAGATATGTCAACTGTTGTCATTCCATCATCTGGAGTGCGCATTGTGGAAATGAATCAGACATCTACCCAAATCTCCGAAGCACCCGATCATTTGTTGCGCCTTTTTACTTACAATACTGTATTAAAAGACTTGAACATTCACGTTTTTGACGATGATTATTACTCAAAATCGCTCATTGACATGGCTGAAAAAGCCCACATTGTCACGCCCATTTCAAGCCTCATCGTCCTTGAAACCCAAGCCGATTATGATAGATTTGACATAAAAAACAGTAAAAATAGCCTTGGCAACGCTGGGTTCAAAAGTTCAGGTGCAGTACCAGAGCCGCATGAATGGGCTTTAATCTTCCTTTTAGCAAGTATGATTACGTGGTTATTTTTAAAAAAGAGAATGGCTATAACAAATGCATAAAATCATCACCATGCTTAGGGATGCCGAAAAATCATTCCTAAGCATTTCTATATTTTTAATTTTCATAAGCATTTTATCTTATTGGTTATCAATAGGTTATATCATTTCTGACGTCAATTTCATTGTAGGAGCTTTGATGCTGCCCTACTTGTGCATCGTTCAAAAAGGCAATAATAAAGTCGGATTTTATACTATTTTAGCCGTTTTAAGCATCATTTTATCCTTTATTTTGCCCAGCCGCACTCTGCACTTTTTCAGTCTAACATTTTCAATTTTGTCTTTTATTGAAATGGCTTACGGCAGAGTGAATTTACTTCCTGCGTTGGCAATTGGCTTAATGTCGTCTTTGATGGCAAATTTCAGTTTAGTGTTTAGCTTTCCTATTCGATTGAAAATCAGCGCATTGGCCGCAAAAGGCTTAGCATTTATTGATCCAACAGCCTCCGTTTCAGGTAATATTATTCATTTCAAAGGAACGGATTTTAGCGTAGATACTGAATGTATGGGTTTGACAATGCTCCAAATTAGTGCGCTGCTCGCCTTATTTCTCATTGCGCATTTTCAGCGTGAAACGCATAAGAAAATTCCCCCCCTCAGTATTATCGTCATTTTAGGCATTTCTTTTCTGTTAAATATTGTCTTTAACCTGCTGCGTATAGTTTTACTCATTTTATTCAAATGGTTGCCCAATACAATCATGCACGATGCAGTAGGGCTTATAGGTTTGGCACTCTATGTATTCATTCCGCTTTATTTTGTAGAGAAATGGGCATTTAAAAGCCATTCTAAAGCTGTTTCAAACACCGCAAGTTTTAATAAAAACAACACTTTTTTTTATATTAAAAATATTGTTTTATGTGCTTTTTCATGTTGTCTCATCTATTTTTCAATATTTGACATCAATGATAAAAAGCCATTGAATAAAACGACTAATTTCACCATTAAAAATTTAGAAAATAACCGCTGCCCAAAAACCATACTACCCGATGGTATCGTAAAGTATGAGAATGGGGAAATATTGGCTTATATAAAACCTATTTTGGGATTTTACGCAGCCGAACACTCCCCATTAATTTGCTGGCAGGGAAGCGGTTTTGCGTTTGGCGAGGTGAAATTAGATACAATCAACGGACTGGAAATATACACAGGCACTTTAAAAAAAGGAAATGATACTCTCCAAACAGCTTGGTGGTACGACAACGGCATCACCCGCACAGCCAGCCAAACCACTTGGAGAGCATCAATACTGAGGGGTCAACCCAATTTCAATTTGATTAACATTTCAGCCAATAATGAATTAGTTTTACGTGAAAATATCAAAAAAATCCTTTCAACTAATTAACAATCAATGTCTTATAAAAACGCACTCATTATTTTTATTAAAAATCCTGCTCTCGGAAAGGTCAAAACGCGACTGGCTAAAACGGTGGGCAATGAAAAAGCATTAGAGATTTATCTTGAACTATCACACATCACTCGTGACAATGCGAGTATTTTAAAAAACATACAACCTTACGTTTTTTACAGTGATTTTATTGATAAAAATGATGATTGGTCGAATGATATTTTTGAAAAACAGGTGCAATCGGGCGACGATTTGGGCGATAGAATGTCAAATGCTTTTAAAGAAATTTTACAAAAACACCCGAGCGTTTGCATCATCGGCAGCGACTGCCCCACTCTTTCGGTAGGTATATTAAATCAGTCTTTTGAAATGCTTCAAAATCATGATTTTGTGGTAGGTCCTTCTACCGATGGAGGCTATTATTTATTGGGCATTTCAAGTAAAAAATACGAATTTTTATTTAAAAATATGGAGTGGAGCACCGAAAATGTGCTTTCTGAAACCCTTCAGCGTATTGCTGAAAATGAAAAAACTGTTGCACTTTTACCTGCTTTGACAGACGTGGATGAAGAGAAGGATTGGATGGATTACCAAAATTCTATCCAAAATTAAATATCGAAATTGAATCATTTAAAATCAATTTTTATTTATAAAACACTGATTTTCAAATACTTAAAATTTAATTTCAATAAAAAATACTTTAAATTTCAAGAACCCAAATTGAGACTTTACCTTTGCGACGACAAAAGCCTCTGGCTTACTGATTATGTATGAATATCAATCTGTGATTCATGTCTGGTATAAAATTATTTTCGGGAACTAATTCTCGATATCTTGCTGAAAATATCGCTTTGGAATATGACCAAAAGCTTGGAGATTTAACAGTCTCAAAATTCAGCGACGGTGAAATGCAACCTGTTATCAATGAAAGTGTGCGTGGCGATTATGTCTTTTTCATTCAATCTACCTTCGCTCCTGCCGACAATTTACTCGAATTATTGCTCCTCATTGATGCTGCCAAACGCGCTTCGGCTGGCTACATCACAGCAGTAATTCCGTATTTTGGCTACGCTCGACAAGATAGAAAAGACAAGCCGCGTGTGCCCATTTCAGCCAAATTAATCGCTAATATGCTCGAAGCGGCTGGAGTAAGTCGCTTGATGACGATGGATTTGCACGCTGACCAATTGCAGGGCTTCTTTGATATTCCCGTTGATCATTTGAAAAGTGAGCCCATATTTGTGAATTATCTGAAAGATAATATCGACCTTAGCAATGTCCTCTTTGCATCACCTGATTTGGGTGGCGTGAAACGGGCGCGGAATTTTGCCCGCATATTGGAACGTGATTTCGTCACTTGCTCCAAATACCGTAAAAAAGCGAACGAAATTGCCGAAATGAACGTCATTGGCGACGTGGAAGGTATGGATGTAATCCTCGTCGATGACTTAATCGACACCGCAGGTACACTTTGCAAAGCTGCCGAAGTCATCATGAGTAAAGGAGCAAAAAGCGTGAGAGCGATGGCAACACATCCTGTTTTAAGCGGAAAAGCTTATGACAACATTGAAAAATCAATGCTCACCGAGGTAATTGTGTGCGATACCATTCCTTTGCAGAGAAAATCTGATAAAATAAAAGTGATTTCTACGGCTAAACTTTTCGCTCGTGCTATCCGCAACACCCACGAGAATCGCTCAATTGAAGCGCTTTTTGATATGTAAAATTAGGCTACAGGCGATAGTCAATAGGCGACAGTTTGTCAAAAATGAAAAAACGACCCTTCGTACTGAGGGGTCGTTTTTCGTATAGCGAAACTCAAGTTTCGTACTCTATTTTTTCAAATATTATTTTTTAAAATTGCCCAATCCTGCCACACATCATAGTCTTTGGCGTATAAAAAATTAAGTTTTTCGAGCGTTTTTACATTCAAATTACCCAATTCTGTTTCTTTAAAAATAGGAAAAACACCTTCTTTTAAATTTGGCAAACCTTTCAAAAGAGATTTAGAATAACCAATCCATGTTTTTTTACCGATAAAAACGCTGAGCCAATTTTTAAAAATAGTGGTAAAGAAAGTCAATTTGAATATTAAAATCGGGCTTAAAATTACTGTTAAAAAGCAGATTAAAATATCAAAAACCCGTTTGTTACGCCTGTTCATCGGTGATGCAATCTTGAATTGCGTTTCAAAAGTGTATAATTCGCCACTTGTATTTTTACTGCTGCTGCCAATAATGCTGTTGCTTTTTTCAGGTAAAATTTTATACTCCACAGCCGTACCCAATCGCTCCATCCAATTGATAATCAATTGATTTTGAATATCTTGTGAGCAAAATATTATTTCCTGTATTTTAAAAACATCAACAATTTTATCCAAATCTTGAACATTACCCAGATTCTGCTCATCGTCATTTTCAGCGTTTGGCGATACCCAACCAATGATATTTTTCACCACTTGAGCTTGTGACAACAACATCTTAACTCTATCAACTTCGGATAATGAGCCAACAATGAGTAAATTTTTTACCCCCTCAGTACCAAGCCTCAGATTTTTATTTTTAATAAAATGAATTAAAAAACGAGATACTAGAATGCTCAAAGCCGTCCAAACTGCACCTAAAATAATAAGCATCCGAGACGACCGCAAACTCATATCCAAAAATCCGTACACCGCCGAAAGTAAAACCGTACCGACCAATACCCCCCTCAGTATACGACGCATTGAAGTGGGCTTATCATACCCTCCGCTAAAATAAATGCTTGATAACCAAATAGTTATGTATAAAGGCGTATTGACATAAAGGAATGTGGGCAGTATATAATTTTCATTTTTAAAATAATAACTCGACCAAAAATCTTTTAACAAATACAACCCAATGAATATCAAAATGGCATCTACGATGAATAAATTGACTCTTTTAAAAATACCCGACAACAGCGTCAGACCCGCCCGAAACCACACCGCTACCTGCATCAAAGCAATAAATAAAGTCGCTTTTTGACCTTGAAAATGCTTTTTTGCAAATATTATCATCGCCCCGTAAAATACTCGGACATAATTCAAACTGCCTTTTTTGGTAGATTCGCCTTTATAGTGAATAATACTCGTATCAGCAAAATAATAATTTTTAAAACCTTCATTTACAATGCGATATGACAAATCTATATCTTCACCATACATAAAAAAGGCTTCATCCAGTAAGCCAATTTTATCTAAAACCGACCTTCGTAAAAGCATAAATGAACCCACCAAAACCTCACATTCATCCGTTTCATCCTTACTCAAATGCCCCAAATAATACCAATTAAAAAATGACGAATTTGGAAATAATGCCGACAAACCAAATGACTTACAAAAAGCCACCCACGGCGAGGGAAAACCCCGCTTGGATTCGGGCAAAAAAGCACCACTCCCATCTATCGTTTTGACGCCCAAACCGCCCCCCTCAGTATGAGCATCCATAAATGCCACACATTTCTGAAAAGTATCCTCTGAAACGACTGTATCAGGATTTAAGAGCAATACATACTCCCCTTCTGATTGCAGAATAGCTTGATTATTGGCTTTTGAAAAACCAACATTTTCGGTATTCTCATTGCTCTGAACTTCTGGAAATTTTTCACGCACCATCACCATCGAACCATCCGTAGAATTATTATCCACCACCCATACATCCACGAGCATACCCTCCGAAGCCCTGCGCACCGAAAGCAACGCCTGCTCCAAAAAGTATTTCACATTGTAGTTGACAATAATGACCGATAGTTTCATACAGCAAAAATAAAAATAAAAGCGACCCCTCAGTACAGAAGTCGCTTTTATTAGTTGTCAGTTAATCCGTTACAAAGTAGCCAGTTAGCAAGTGTCAAACTAACTACTGACTAACTGGCTACTAAATACCTATTCAAAAATTTCTTTCACTTTTATTTTAAATTCAATCAGCACTTTCGATTCAAACTCATCTTCTAAACCCCATACACCTAATCTAACTAATTCATTATCAATGTTTTCGTATTGCGCAATCTGTTGTTTTTCAGGATGAATCAACCAATATTCACGTACACCAGAGGTTTCATACACATATTTTTTATAGCTTAACTCCTTTTGAGAATTACCGGGAGAAACAATTTCAATTATAAAATCGGGAGCACCATCTACTTGCTTTTTTATTATATCTAATCTCTCATTTGATACGAAAAGTAGGTCTGGTTGTAGGGTATCATTTTTAGAAAAAATGGTATCCATTGGCGCTGCCAATAATCTACCTAATTGATTTTTAAGAATAAAACTTCCTAAGATAATAGAAAGTTTCATAGAAATGAGTTGATGCAATGCAGTTGGTGTAGGCATGAAAATAATTTTTCCGTTGTGTAGCTCATAGTTTCCACTATCTGGAGGAGTCAACTTAGCGTAGTCATCGTAAGTCAATAACTTAGGCTTCGGGATACGTACTTTTTTACCTTCAAGTAGAACAGTCATATTTATTTCTTTTTTTACAAAAATACGTGTTTCAAGTATAAATAACAAATCGTGTTTCGTTTATCGTGTTTCGATACGAAATACGATAAACGAAACACGATAAACGACTTGCTATTTAATCACAATATAATTATTATCATCAATGATGCTTTTTGCTCTGCTTTTCATGGTTTCAGAAGCCAGCATCAAGATTTCCTCATCGTTAGGAAAAGGTACTGTGCTGCCCCCCAATCTACGCTGTGTTTCTTTTGATAATGCACGGCGGTCGCCTTCAAAACGGGTTGCATTGTGGTTAAAAACAGCCGTTGATTCCATCGGTGTACTCAATACTTTTTCTTTAGTTCGATTATCAAAGTACTCAAGGTAGCCAAATACGCGCGCTTCTTTGTGCTGATTAATTTCAAAAACATCAGCTCTTACTTTTTTGAATTTGGCTACTTTTATTTCATTTCCAGCTGTATCTTTTTTAATTTTACCGTTTTCATCGTAAGTATTTTCAAAGCCATCTTCTACCTGTGCCTCTTCAATATGTTGCGAACGGTCAAGAGCATCAGGGCCAATGTCAATCCGAGTTATCCGAGCGACGATATCATACTCATAACGCAAGCTTTCTTCTTTAAAAGTATGGTATTTCACCCATTGCGTATTCAAATCCCGCACAAAAAGACTTTTTAAGCCTTTATCAAAATCAGGTGGTAAAAGCACGCGACTGTCATTTAAAACTGTAAAAAACACGTGATTTATTCCCAAACGGGTCGCTTCTTCTTTGAGTGTCGCCACATCTTTATAAGTCGAATAATAATTACTAATATTGCTAAATTCATTAAAAGCATCACGGGCTCTAAGGCGTTCGCCATTGCGGGCTTTTGTTAGATTTTCAACACCTTTTTTATAAAAAGCTTCGGCTGCACCATCTCGGGATTCTGAAATAGCATAATCCACATTTGTGAATTTCAAATCAGCCAAATGACCGTAATATTTTTGGTCGTCGAAGTCCGTTAAAGGCTTCACAAGGTCTTGGCGAGCACGGATTTTATTGGCTAAATCATATATTTCACGCCATTTTTCATCCGTGCGTTGCTCTGCACGAAGGCGCGTCAATCTATCTGCTTCACGAGAATTAATATAATTGAATGCTTCTACGAGGGTTTTCACATCATCTTCGTCAACATTTTTCTTGCGAAGGCGGTCAACCGCTAAGCGGATAGAGCCATCATAATCCCCTTTTTCGTACAGCTTTTGAGGAGATTTGCATGATACCATGAATAAAAATAAGAAAAAACAAGCTGAAATAATACGTGACTTTTTCATAACGTCCAAAATTTAGGTGGTTAATCGAATTGGTTTTCCAAGTACAAATATCTATATTTTAATATTAAAACTAAAATATGACTTAGAGACTCTTCATACAAATAAAGGATGCCACTCTTAACGGTTGATTAACTGAATAGATGCCCTTTTTAACAAATATTAACGGATAAAATATGGGAATTAAGAGGGTTTTAACTTAAAGGAAAGTTGATTTTACTGACTATTTTATTGATTATTTTATTGAAATAAAAAACGACCCCCTCAGTATGGAAGCCGTTTTTTATAAAAAGTCTGTTTGAAATATGATTTTTTAATCGTCATTGTTCATTTTGTAAGGTATACGAGAAGCTATTGAGCGACCCAAAGTTACCTCATCGGCATACTCTAATTCCCCACCAAAACTAATACCACGAGCCAATGTAGTTATCCGGACATCATGCAATGAGAGCTTTTTAGAGATATAATAAATGGTGGTTTCGCCTTCAATTGTGGGTGAAATAGCCATAATTATTTCTTTAATTTCGCCCTGCGACGCCCTATCCATTAATGAATCAATATTCAAATCTTGGGGACCAATGCCTTCGATTGGTGCAATAACGCCGCCTAAAACATGATAAAGTCCTCTAAATTGCCCCGTTTCTTCTATTGCCATGACATCGCGAATGCCCTCTACTACCATTACAGTTGAGCGTTCACGGCGCATATCAGCGCACACGCTGCATAAGTCAGCATCGGATAAATTATGACACGTTCCACAAGTTTTAATGCCCGACCGCATTTTTAAAAGGGCATTAGCAAATAATTCCGTGCTTTCATTGGGTTGCTTGACCAAATGAAGTACCAAACGAAGAGCCGTTTTACGCCCTATCCCAGGCAGCGAAGCAAAAGCATTCACTGCATCTTCTACAAGTTTAGATGAAAATATCACTTTCGATGTATTTAAATTTTATAAACAAATAGTGCTAATTATTATTAAAGTTCACAATATAGTGATACTTAAATTTATATTAAAAAGCAACCCTATTTTTTCAATTTTTCCCAACGCCAAATTTCACCATCATCAGGGTCATTAAAAAGCCCGATCAACTCAAAACCTAATTTTTTTAATATAGATACTGAGGGGTTATCGGTAAAACTTATCGTATGCGCTCTAACCATATTAACAAGGGGCGAGCGAAAAGCAAAATCTATCAACGCTTGAGCTGCTTCAGTGGTCAAGCCTTGCAGTCTATAATCCTCGTGCATTTCGTAACCAATCTCGACTACCCCCTCAGTATCAGGCGCACCTTTGAAGCCACAAGTACCCAATAATATTTTATCAACGCGATGAATAGTAAAATAACTTGCCCAATCCGTTCCATTCATTCTAAATGATTCATAAAAAAAAGGCAAAACATCCAGCGCATCGGAGTATGTTGTCCATATTTTAGGGGTTTTCACATCCAATAATTGCCCTAAAAGCAGCATATCATTTTCAAAAAGAGCTTGAAAAATGGCATCATCAAAGGGAATTAACTTTAAGCGAGGCGTTTCAATCATATATTTTAATTTTTTACAAAATTAAGATAAAAGCTATATCAGATATCAATAAAGCCAATTATTTTAAAAATGAGTTGAGATAAAGTAATTTTTGAACGTAAGCCATTAGTTTGTGTTATCTATACATTATCTTTGCGTAGAACTTAGAAGTAATAAAATTCTATAAACTCAACCAAAAGAAAAAATAAGATATGGCTGAAGTAATATTAATGCCGCGCCTGAGTGACTCAATGGAAGAAGGCGAAATTGTAGCATGGCATAAAAAAGTAGGTGATAAGGTTGAAAAAGGTGACCTTTTAGCAGAAATCAATTCTGACAAAGCGACAATGGACTTCGAAAGTCCGAAAGCAGGTACACTTTTATATGTTGGCGTCCCCGAAGGCGGCAAGTTGGTAGTGAGTGCGCCTATTGCTGTTATCGGTGAGGCTGGAGAAGCTTACGAGCATCTACTTGGCGGAAGCTCAGCCGCAGCCGTAAACACCAATAATGGCACAACTCCAGCTCCGAAAGCAGAAGTCCCTACACCTGTTGCAGCAGCAACAGTTGCAGCTCCAGCTCCCGCAGAGACTCATGATAGCAGCCGTATATTTGCATCGCCGCTGGCTAAAGAAATTGCTCGCTCAGCGGGCATTCCCATTCAAAATGTTCAAGGAAGTGGTGATAATGGCAGAATAGTCAAGCGCGATGTAGAAGAAGCTATATCTAAAGGCGTTCAGCCAGCTCCTGCGGCTCCGCAACCAGTTGCAGTCGCTAAATCTGCACCTTCAGTGGCGTCCGCTTCATTCGGCAGCGACAGTTTTGAAGATATGCCACTTACAAGTATGCGTAAAACTATTGCGCGCCGATTGAGTGAAAGCCTATTTACTGCACCACATTTCTATCTAACGATGGAAATTAACATGGATAAAGCGGTTGAGTTACGCCCTAAATTAAATGAAGTAGCTGCTCCTGCAAAAATTTCATTTAATGATTTGGTAGTAAAAGCAGTAGCTGCGTCGTTGAGAAAACACCCAGTCATTAATTCATCTTGGATGACTGATTTCATTCGCCAAAATAATCATATTAACGTAGGTGTGGCGGTTGCAGTAGGTCAAAGCCTTTTTGTACCCGTTATTCGTCATGCAGATATGAAATCATTGGGTCAAATCAGCACAGAAGTACGCGAACTGGCTGGTAAAGCGAAAGACAATAAACTTCAATTACCTGAAATGCAAGGTAGCACATTCACTATTTCTAACTTAGGCATGTTCGATATTGAAGAATTCACAGCTATAATCAATTCTCCAGATTCATGTATATTGGCAGTAGGATCAATTATTCAAAAACCTATTGTTAAAAATGGTGAAATCGTAGTAGGAAATATGATGAAAGTGACTTTAAGTTGCGACCACCGTGTAGTTGATGGTGCTACTGGTGCTCAATTCTTACAAACTTTAAAAGGAATTTTAGAAGACCCAATCAGATTATTAGTTTAATAAAACCTGGTTAATCTATATTAAAAACGCCATTGAGAAACTTCTTGATGGCGTTTTTTGTTTATAAATTAAATATTCTTGAAAATATGAAAAAGACATTGGTGCTTGGAGCAAGTACAAACCCACAGAGATATTCATACAAAGCAACCATTCAGCTTGATAAAAAAGGGCACGAAGTATTGCCCGTTGGGATAAAAAAAGGTGAGATTGCAGGCATTCAAATCGCGAATGATACCCCTCAGTATGAAGGTGTTGATACCGTCACTCTATACCTTAATCCTGAAAATCAAAAACCATACTACGACTATATCTTTTCATTAAAACCTATAAGGATAATTTTTAATCCGGGTACTGAAAATTTTGAGTTGATACGATTAGCAAAAGAGAAAGGGATTGAAACAGAGATAGGATGCACATTGGTTATGCTTGCAATTGACAATTATTAAGGTTTCAAGAAGGCAGAACAAAAAAATAAGGACTCTTCGGTATGAAGAGCCCTTATTTTTATTAGTAAGCTATTTATATTAATAACCAGACTTATTGCCTTTGTAAGACTTCTTCTTCATAGCACCCGCAGGAGCTGCCATTTCAGCCTCACCTTGAGCTACTTTGAATTCTACACGACGGTTCATGTAGCTTGCCGCACTTGTAGGAATAAGTGTTTGGTTTTCACCATTATAGTTCAAGATAAGACGGCTACGGTCAACACCGAAACGCTTAACTAAAGCATCAATAGCACTTTCAGCACGGCGATAAGACAAACCTTGATTGTATCCGTCACCAGCAACTTTATCAGTAGCACCTGTAACTACAATTGAGAGCCCTGGATTGCTTTTCATTACTGATGCTACAGAAGCAAGGCTACCATATTCACCATCTCTCACTTTGGCACTATTGAAATCGAAGTGAATCATAGGTAAGAACCAATCAGCAACACCTGCACCACCTTTTGGCGTAGTATTCATAGTTGCTTGTAACTTTGCTATTTTCGCATCAACTATACGGTCAACATCTGCTTCAGTTGCGTAATTAGGCTTAGGAACTTGAGCAACACCTTGAGCATCTGTTTTGAAACCTACAGGAGAGAATGGTTCCTTATCTTTATAATCAGCCAATCCGTCACCATCGCTATCTAAAGCAGCACCACGAGTGTCAACACGAGCACCAGAAGGTGTATCTTTTTCTTGGTCAAGTGCATCAATAACACCATCTGCATCTGTATCAGTAGGATCATATACAGCACGTTTTTTCAAATCAGCCAAATCAGCGTTGATTTGTTCAGCTGGATTTGCCCACCAAAGTGGAATAGGCTTCTTAGAATCCTTACCGCCACCGATGTTGAATCCAAGACGGATATTTGTGTAAGAAGGAATATCCTTTTGCTCACGGATAACGCCATCAAGGTAA